>JAOPZO010000193.1 GCA_025964065.1 Solirubrobacterales bacterium
GACGGGCGTGCCGCTCGGGCTCGGGCCCTGCCCGGCGGTCAACGCGGAGGAGCATGCGATGGTCGCGCGCGGCCTGGCCGCCCACGACGGCGTGCTGCGCGGCGCCGACCGCCGCCTCGCGGGCCGGATGCTCGCGGACCTCGAGGCCTACCTCCCGCACCTCCTGAACCGCCAGGACGGCGCGGCGATGGCCGTCGGGGTCGAGATGCGCGAGCCGTTCCTCGACACGGAGCTCGTCGCCGCGTGCCTCGCCCTGCCCGTCGTGCAGCGCACGGGTCCGGGGCTCAAGGGGCTGCTTCGCGAGCTCGCGCTCGAGCTGCTCCCGCCCACCGCCGTCGAGCGCCCGAAGCGCGGCTTCGGGATGGATGCGGGCGCCTACCTGCACGGCGCGACGCGGCCCGAGGCGCTCCGGGACGGCGCGCTGCGCGAGGCGCTCGGGGCCGGCCGGGAGGACTGGGCGGCGGCGGTGGGCGAGGACCGCGACGCCGACCGTCTCCTGCTCTGGAGCGCCGAGGTCGTCTGCCGCCTGCTGTTCCGCGGCGAGTCGGTGGAGGAGATCGAAGAGGCCGTCTGGCGTGACGCGCCCACACACGCACCGGGTTAGGGTGGTTCGGGTGAGGCGCGGAGGCAGGGTCCGGGTGGGGGTGGCGTTGACGACGGCGGGGGCGCTCGTGGGGTCTGGCGCCATGGCGCAGGAGACCGCGACGCCGGACTACCGGTTCATGGTCCTCAAGGCCTCGAAGCAGTCGGTGCAGGCGACGCTCGGCGCGTACTGCCACCCGAACAGCACGGCCGCCGAGAACTGCTCCGTCGTCCCGAGGTACCCCCTGAAGACGACGGGGACGCTGCGGCTCAGGCGCGGCACCACGGTCACGATGCTCTTCCGGGCGGACGCCGGGAACGTCACCTGGCGCGCCGCCCGGATCGACGGCCGCGGCCGGGAGCAGCTCACCGCCACGGGGGTCGCGAAGCTCGTCACGACGAAGTCCAAGCGGCGCTGGAAGCTCACGCTCCCGAAGAGGCTCTCGCGCTCCACCGACCTGCTCGGCTTCGACGTGCAGTACCCCAACGCCTACTCGTCCTTCGAGGTCGGCCTCAGGGTGCGCTGAGCCCTACCCCGCCGGCACGGCCCCCGGGTCGGAGAAGACGCCCGGCTCGCCCGACATCCCGGCGGTCACGGAGGCGATCTGGTTCGGCGAGCCCATCAGGGCGACCTGGAGCTCCGTCTCGAGCAGGAGCGCTTCCGCCGGGGTCAGCCGCCCCGTCCACGTCGCGTCGTAGAGCTGCTTGGCGGCGCGGATCGCGTCGGGCGAGCGGCCCGCGACGTCCGCCGCCAGCGCGCGGGCGGCCGCGAGCGGATCGGCGGCCACGGAGGTCACGAGGCCGAGCGCGGCAGCCTCCTCGCCGCTCACCCGGCGGCCCGTCCACGTGAGCTCCTTCGCGCGGTCGGCCCGCATGAGGCGCGGCAGCGTCTGCGTGATGCCCATGTCGGGCACGAGACCCCACTTGACCTCCATGACGGAGAGCCTCGCGTCGGGCGCGGCGATCCGGATGTCCGCGCCCAGCGCCAGCTGGAGCCCGCCGCCGAAGCAGTTGCCGTGGATCGCGGCGATCACCGGCACGGGCACCCGCGCCCAGTCCGTCGCGATGCGCTGGGGGAGGTTCCCGAGCTCGCCCTCCTCTCGCGCGAGCAGGTCGCCGATCGACATGGGCCCCGTCATGAAGCTCGCGATGTCGAGGCCGGAGCAGAAGCTCTTGCCCTCGCCGTGCAGCACGACCGCGCGTACCCCGGGCTCGGTCCGCAGGCGCACGGCGGCGTCCAGCAGCCCCCGGAACATCGCGGCGTCCAGCGCGTTGTGCTTGCCGGCGCGGACCATGGTCACGGTCGCGACGTGGTCGGCCACTTCGATGCGGACGCGGTCCTCGCTCATGCGGCGAAGCGTACGCATCCGCGAGGATCACCCCCATGGACCACCAGCTCCGCACGTACACCCTCCACCCGGGCCGCCTGGACGACTTCCTCGCCCTGTGGCGCGACCACCTCGTGGCGGCCCGGGCCGCCCACGGCTTCGTGGTCGTCGGCGCCTGGACGAACCGCGAGGAGGACCTCTTCACCTGGGTCGTCCGCTACGAGGGCGAGGGGGACTTCGCGACGGGCGACACGCGCTACTACGACAGCCCGGAGCGGGCCGCGCTGCCGTGGGACCCGAAGGACGCCCTCGCCCGCGTGGAGACCCGCATGCTCGAGCGGGTCGCCTGACTCAGAGCCCGTACTCCTCGAGCAGCTTGAGCCACAGCTCCGAGCGGGTCGGGAACGCGGCGACGGAGTGCCAGAGGTCGTCGAGCGAGACCTGCCCGACGACCGCGATGGTCGCGGCGTGCAGGAAGTCCTGGACCTCGGCGCCCGTGATCGTCGCGCCGACGACGACGCGGCGGTCCTCGTCGACCACGAGCCGCGTGGTGCCCTCGGCGCCGTTCCCCCAGAACGAGCCGCCGGCGTTGGCGGAGGTGCCGACGTCGACGGCGCGCACGCGAAGCCCGGCCTCCTCGGCCGCCGCGAGCGTCAACCCGACCGCCGCCACCTGCGGCGAGGTGAAGGTCACGCGCGGGGAGCCGTGCCCGTCGCCGCGGTCGAACAGGCGCGCGGGCCTCCCGAGCAGCGCGTCCGCCGCGATGCGGGCCTGGTGCTTGCCCATGTGGGTGAGCAGCGCGCGGCCGTTCGCGTCGCCGACGACGACGAGCCACGGGTGCGTGCTCGAGCGGAGCTGCTCGTCCACCTCGAGGTAGCCGCCCGGCTCGAGGCCGATGGTCTCGAGGCCGAGGTCGTCCGTGAGCGGCCGGCGGCCCGTGGCGGCGAGCAGCTCGTCGCCGACGAGCTCCGTGCCATCCTCGAGGACCACGGTCACCTCGCCGCCGGCGACGGGCCGGGAGACCGACGCGGCGTGCTGCCCCTTGTGGACCCTGACGCCCGCGGCGCGCAGCCCCGCCTCGACCTGCTCGGCCGCGAACGGCTCCTCCTTGCCGAGCACCTGCCCGCTCGGCTCGACGAGCGTCACCGTGGCGCCGAGCGTCGCCCACGCCTGCGCCATCTCGCAGCCCACGACGCCGCCGCCGAGCACGAGCAGGCGCGCGGGGACGTGCTTGGCGACCGTGATCTCCCGGTTCGTCCACGGCTCCGCCTCGCGCAGCCCGGGGACGGGCGGCACCGCGGGCGCCGAGCCCGTCGCGACGACCACCGCGCGGCGGGCCTCGAGCGTCACGTCGCCCACGGCGAGCCTCCGCTCCCCGGTGAAGCGCGCGTGCCCCCGCACGAGCGCGATCCCGAGGTCCTCGAGCCACGGGAGCTGTGCGTCGTCGGAGAGTCCGTGCACGACCTCGTCGCGCCGGTCCAGGACGGCCTGCACGTCGAGCGTGCCCCTCGCGGCCTCCGCGGCACCCGGCACCCGCCGCGCCTCCGCGAGCGCCTCGGCGGGGCGCAGCAGGGCCTTGGACGGCATGCACGCCCAGAACGAGCACTCCCCGCCGACGAGCCGGTCCTCGACGATCACGACGTCCAGGCCCGCGGCAGCCAGCCGACCCGCGATGACCTCGCCGGCCGGTCCGGCGCCGACGACGACCACGTCGTGCTGCTGCTGCGTCATGTCTGCTCCAAGCGGTGGGGGAAGGGTGTCGACCTGCCACCCTTCCCGGATGCTCGCACGACGTCCCCTCGCGGCCGTGCTCTTGGCGCTCGCGACCCTCTCGGCGTGCGGGGGCGAGGACGACGGCGCGGCGGCCACGTCGGGGGCCGCGGCGGCCACGTCCGGGCTCCGCCTCGTGAAGGTCGGGAGCTTCACCGAGCCCGTCTACGTCACCGCCCCGCCGAGGGACGAGCGGCGCCTCTTCGTCGTCGAGCAGGCCGGGCGCATCAAGGTCGTGCGCGGAGGCCGCACGCTGCCCACGCCGTTCCTCGACGTGGGCCCGCTCGTCACGAGCGGCGGCGAGCAGGGCCTGCTCGCCGTGGCGTTCCCGCCCGACCACGCACGGACCGGCCTCTTCTACGTCTACTACACCGACCGCGACCGGCAGCAGCGGGTCGTCGAGTACCGCCGCCGGAACGCCGACCGTGCCGATCCGCGCTCCGCCCGGCTCGTGCTGCGCATGGCCGACGCGGAGGCGAACCACAACGGCGGCCAGATGCTCTTCGGCCCGGACGGGAAGCTGTACATCGCCACGGGGGACGGCGGTGGCGGCGGCGACCAGCACGGCACGCGCGGCAACGCGCAGGACCTCGGCTCCCCGCTCGGGAAGCTCCTGCGGATCGACCCGCGCCGCAAGGGCTCGCGGCGCTACACCGTGCCGCAGGACAACCCGTTCGTCGGGCGCGCCGGCGCCCGCCCCGAGGTCTGGGCCCTCGGCCTGCGGAACCCGTGGCGCTTCACGTTCGACCGCGGCACGGGTGACCTCACCATCGGTGACGTCGGGCAGGACGAGGTCGAGGAGGTCGACCACGTCCGCGGCCCGGGCCGGGGCGCGAACTTCGGCTGGCGTCCGCGCGAGGGCTCGAGGGTCGCCGCGGAGGGCGAGCACGCGCCCGGCGCGATCGACCCCGTGCTCGAGAAGCAGCACGACGACGACTGGTGCTCGATCACGGGCGGCGTCGTCGTCCGCGACCCGGCGCTCCGCAGCCTCCGCGGCACCTACCTCTACGGCGACTTCTGCCTGGGGAAGGTGCGGGGCGCGACCCTGTCGCCGAGCCGCGCCACGAACGACCGCGACCTCGGGCTCCCGAAGGTCGAGGGCCTCGCGAGCTTCGGCGAGGACGCGCGCGGCCGGGTCTACGTCGTCTCGTTGAGCGGTACGGTCTCGCGGCTCGCCGCCCGCTGAGGCGGGCTGCCGCCGCGGCGCCGGCTGGCCCGCGCGCGCCACGGGGTCGGGGCCACGGGGCCCTCCACCCGCAGCGTGTCGAGCGCCGCCTCGACGTCCCGCGCGACGTCGAGCAGGTCGGGCACGACCTCGGCGTCCGCGGTCAGCCCGACGTGCAGGCGCCCGCAGTAGGAGAGGCAGCCGATCGTCAGCGCACGGCCGGCGGGCACGGGCACGGACGGGAACATCGCCTTGAGCGGCCGGCCGAGCAGGCCGAGCTCGACGGGCGGCCCCGGGACGTTCGAGATGACCGCGGCGTAGTCCGTCGCGCCCGAGATCGCGCGCGAGAGGGTGCGCTGTGCCGGGCCGGGCAGGCGGTCCGCGGCGCGGGAGAGCTGGTCGAGCGGACCCGCCGCGCCCGTCGCCTTGACCTCGCGCGTGGCGTCGCGGACCTGCCGCAGCACGGTGATCGGATCGCGCTCGGCGACCGGCAGCTCGACCGTCACGAGCGAGATCCGGTTCCCCGACGAGGCGGCCTCGCCCGGGGTCCGCGTGTTCACGGGAATCAGGACCTTCAGGTTCGGAGGCGTCTCCCCACGGCGGCGCAGCGCGGCCCCCAGCGCGACGGTGGAGGCCGTGAGCAGCACGTCGTTCACGGTCGCGCCGTGGCGCCGGCCCGCGGCCTTCACGCCCGCGAGCTCCGCGTGGGCGGTCGCGAACTCGCGGCGGTGCGTGCGGTTGTCCTGCAGGCTGGTGCTCGCTCCCCGGTGGGCGAGCGCCTCGAGCGCCTCCGCCGCCTCTCGGAGCGGCCCGGGCCGCACGTCGCGCAGCGTCCGCGCGAGGTCGAGCGCGAGGTGCGCGGAGCCCGCGACGGTCCCCTGCGGCGAGAGCAGCGGCATGGGAAGGCGCCCACGCGCGGGGCGCCACGGCGCGGGCAGCCCGCCCTCGGGCGGCGGGCCGAACAGGAGCAGCGCGACCTCGATCGCGGCGATCCCGTCCACGAGCGCGTGGTGCGCCTGGCCCACGAGCGCGAAGCCGTCGTCGAGCCCCTCGACGAGGAACAGCCGCCAGAGCGGCATGTCCGGCGTGAGCGGCGAGGAGAGCAGTGCGCCCGCAACGTCCCGGAGCTCCCCGGGCCCGCCGGGCGCAGGCGCGCGGATCGCGTGCACGTGCGCGTCGATCGTGAAGCCCGGGGCGTCCTCCCAGCAGGCGCCGCCCAGGCCGAGCGCGGGGCGCACGACGCGCTGGCGGAAGCGCGGCACGAGGTGCAGGCGCGCCTCGAGGTGCCGACGCAGCTGCGCGAGCGGCGGGGTGCTCCCGCCGAAGCGCATCGTCCAGCCGACGTGGAGCGGGGCGTTCGGCGTGTCGAGCGCGAGGAAGGAGGCGTCGAGGGCGCTGAGGCGTTCGGGTCCGGCGATCCCGGAAGGGTCGCACGTCTCCAGCCGCCTGGTGATGGACGAGGTGTCGGAGTGTCGTCGGCCGCACCGGCCTGCCGGTACCGTCGCGGGGGTGCGCGTCGTCCACCTGCTCGCCGGCAACCCGGGACCCTTCACGCTCGAGGGCACGAACACCTACGTCGTCGCGGACGGCGAGGGGACCTGGGTCGTCGATCCCGGGCCGGACCTCGCGCCGCACCTCGACGCGGTCGCCGCGGCCGTGGCCGCCGCCGGTGCGCCCTGGCGCGGCGTGCTCCTCACGCACGACCACGCGGACCACGCGGAGGGCGTGCCCGGGCTGCTCGCGCGGACGGGGGCCGCGCCCGTGCATGCCGCGCGCAACGCCGACGTCGTGCTCGCGGACCGGGACGTCGTCGGGCCCTTCTCGGTGACGGAGGCGCCGGGCCACGCGCCCGACCACCTCGCGTTCGTGGCGGGGGAGGAGCTCTTCAGCG
>JAOPZO010000206.1 GCA_025964065.1 Solirubrobacterales bacterium
CGTCCTGGCCACCGCGCTCCCGGCGCTCGCCTTCCAGGCGCCGGTGTGGTTGCACATGCGGGCGCTCCGCTTCGAGCGCCAGCGCGCGATCCAGGCGGTCGACCCCGTCATCGGATTCGCGGTGACGATCGGGATGGCCCTCGCCGGAGCGGGCTACTGGGCCTTCGTGGCGGGCACGGTCGCCGGCGCCTGGGCCACCGCGGCCGTCGCCGTCGCCACGTCACCCTCCCGCCTGCGGTGGCGCGTCGACCGGGCCGTCCTGCGCAAGTACCTGTCGTTCTCCTGGCCGCTCTTCGCCGCCGGGCTGTCCGGGCTGGCGGTCACCCAGGCCGCGATCTTCGCCGGCGACGCGACGCTCGGCCTCACCGGTGTCGCCGCGCTCACGCTCGCGCTGGCGGTCTGGCGCTGGTCCATGCGCATCGACGAGGCGGTGACGCAGGCCCTCTACCCCGTCGTCGCGCGCATGCGACATCGAGGGGACCTCGTGACGGAGTCCTTCCGGACGTCGAACCGCCTGACCCTGCTCGTGGCCGCGCCGATCGGCGCGGCGTTCGCGTGCTTCGCGCCCGACCTCGTCGCCTTCGGGCTCGGGGACGAGTGGTCCTCCGCCACGGTCCTCCTGCAGCTGACGGGCGTCGCCGCGGTGCTCAATCAGGTGGCCTTCAGCTGGAGCGCCTACTTCCGCAGCGCGTCACGCACACGGCCCCTGGCGGTGGGCGCCGCGATCAACACCGTGGCGTTCCTCGTGCTGCCGATTCCGCTCCTGCTCGCCGCCGGACTCGTGGGGTACGGTTGGGGGATCTTGGGGGTCACCGCGCTCAACGTGCTGGTGCGGCGGCGGGCGCTGCAGGGGCTGATCGGTCCCCTGGGGCTCCCCGGCCTCGCGGCCCGCGCGATGGCCCCGGCAGCGGTCGCCGTGTGCGTCACGCTGGCCCTCCGCGCGGTCGCGTCAGGCGAGCGCACGCTCGGCGTCGCCGTCGTGGAGCTCGTCGTCTTCACCGTGGTCTCCGCCGCCGCGTGCGTGGCGCTGGAGCGGTCGCTGCTGCGCGAGACGCTCGGCTACCTGCGCGTCCGCGCCGCGGTGCAGACGTGATCGACGTCAGCGTCGTCGTCGCGTCCCACGAGCGGCCGCTGCGCCTGCGGTGGCTCCTTCACGCGCTCGAGGCACAGACGCTCCCGATGTCGCGGTGGGAGCTCGTCGTCGTCTTCGACGACGTCGGCGAGGAGGCGGCGGACGCGCTCCGTGACCACCCGCTCGCTGCACGCGGCGTCCTGCGGGCGATCCGCCTCGAGCCGGGCACTGGGACGCCGGCGCGGCAGCGCAACACGGGGTGGCGTGCGGCGCGCGGGCCACTTGTGGCCTTCACCGACGACGACTGCCGCCCCGCGCCCGAGTGGCTGGCGGCGCTCCTGGCGGCCGGAGCCGTCCGCCCGGGTGACGTGGTCCAGGGACGTACGCGGCCCGATCCCTTCGAGGCGGCCGTCGCGCTGGCGCCGCGGGTGCGCACGCTCGACGTCGATCCTCCCGTCCGCGAGCTCCCGACCTGCAACGTCGCCTATCGGCGGGTGCATCTCGAGGCGGTCGGCGGCTTCGACGAGCGGCTGCCTGCGCCTGCGGGCGAGGACACGGATCTCGCGGAGCGCGTGCGGGCGGTGACGGACGCCGGCATCGCGCCCGCGCCGGACGCGGTCGTGTTCCATGCCGTCGAGAGTTACGGGTTCGCCGCGATGGCCCGGGTGACGTGGAAGTGGCGGCACATCCCCTTCGTGACCAAGCGCCACCCGCAGCTCATGGAGGACGCGGCCCTGGGGATCTTCTTCAAGCACGCGCACTGGCGGCTCCTCGTCGCGGGCTTCGGGCTCCTGCTGGCATCCAGGACCCGTGGCCTGTCCGTCGCCCTGGTCCTCGTGTACCTCCGCCACGCCCTCCTCGTCCACGGCCGTCGGCCCGCGGGGGTCCTCCGCGCGACCGCCGAGCTGCCGAGCCGTGCGGCGCTCGACCTCGTCGAGCTGGCCGCCGTCGCCCGCGGCAGCCTCGAGCACCGGACGCTCCTCCTGTGAGCGTCGCCCTGGTCGCCGCGCGGCCCGACGCGCGGATGCGTGGCCTGGCGGACGAGCTGCATGCAGAGCTCGTCGAGGCCGGGCCCGGGCTCCGGCTCCTGGACCGCCTGACGTCCCGCCGTGGGTTCGAGGACGACCTCGCCTGGGTCCCCGTCGCGCGCCGGCGCTGCGCCCGCTTCGGGCTGCTGCACGCCTTCTCGATGCCGGCGGGCGGAGCCGCGGCAGGCAGCGGCCGCCCGTTCGTCCTCAGCTTCGGCGTCGCGCCGTGCCGCGAGGAGCTCGCGGCACGCCGCGGCCGGCTCGCGCTCGTGCAGTCGGCGGTGCGGGCCGCCCGCGTGGTCACCGCCGCGGACGCCGACGTCGCCGCGGCCGTCGAGCGCTGGCTCGGGGTTCCCGCCCGTGTGCTCGACCCGTTCGGCGACCCCGCCGCCTGCGCGGCGCTGCACCGGGAGGTCTCGTCGTGAGGCCGTTGGACGTGTGGTCGCTCGTCGTCCGGGCGGTCGACCGCATGCCCGGGCTGCGCCAGCTGCACTGGCAGCCGTCCCTCCGCCGCTGGTGGCTGCCGCTGCGCACGGCGCCCTACGTCGCCCCGTCGTGGCGCTTCGCCGGCCGCGAGCTGCTGCGAAGGAAGGGCACCCACCGCTACCGCCTGCGCCGCAACGGGTTGCACGCCTGGCTGCGGCAGCCGCTCAACGACATGTGGATCGTCGATGAGATCTTCGTCCAGGGCGTCTACGAGCCGCCGGTCGAGGTGCTCGCGCGCGTCGGTGACGCCCCCCGGGTGCTCGACCTGGGTGGGCACGCCGGTCTGTTCGCCCTGTTCGCGCTCGGGCGCTGGCCGGCCGCGACGGTGATGTCGCTCGAGCCGAATCCCGGAAACGCCGCGGTGCTGGACCGGTCGCTGCGAACGGGCGGGCTCGAACGGCGGTGGACGTTGCGCCGCGAAGCCGCCGGCGTCGCGCCGGGGCGTGCGCGCGTCGGAGGCCCGTCGTTCCTCTCGCGCCTGGGGGAGGAGGGCACCGAGGTCGCGGTCGTCGACGCGCTCACGATGCTCGACCACGTCGACCTCGCGAAGATCGACGTCGAAGGCGCCGAGCGGGCGCTGCTGGAGGACCCGCGGCTCGCGGATGCCGGGGTGTGTGCGCTCGTGCTCGAGATGCACGAGGCTGCTCCGGGCGAGACGGCGTACCGCCAGGAGGCCGTGTCACGCCTGGAGGCCGCCGGCTTCGTCTGCGGCCCGCTGTTCGACGAGCGCCCGGACACCGCCTGCGTGTGGGCGTGGCGCCCCGGCGCTTGACCAGCTTCCGGTAGAGCGCGAGGCTGCGCCGGGTGCACGCCCTCCTGCCCGTCGCCCGGTCCATCCGCGACACCGTCCGCCGCGCGCGCTTCGAGCTGTGGGTCGCCCGCCTGCGCGCGGAGCTCGCGGCGCGTGGGGCGCGTCTGGTGCTCGACGCCCCCCACGGGCTCGCTTTCGACGAGATGCCTGCGCTCCGGATCGAGCGCTTCGGAGAAGGGGACGGCACCCTCACGCTCCGCATCGGCGAGCACGTCCGGTTCGGCCGCCGCGTGACGCTCGAGGTCTGGGCCGGGGGGACGAACGTCCTCGAGCTCGGCGAGCGGTCGTTCGTCCTCGACGACGCCCAGCTGAGCCTGCGCGGCGGCGCCCTGCGGCTCGGGCCGCACGCGAGTATCCGGACGAGGTGCCTCGTCAAGACGGCCGGGGAGGCCCGCTTCGGGCGCTACGCCGGACTCTCGACGGGCTCCGTCATGCACTGCGCCGAGGAGATCGTCTTCGAGGACTACGCCGGGACGGCGGAGCGGGCGACGGTGGTGGACTCGTCCAAGGCGATCGACGGCGGCGACACCTACTTCCTGGACCAGCCGCTCCTCACGGCCCCCATCCACATCGGGCGCAACACGTTCATCGCGGCGAACGTCGTCATCACTGCGGGAACACGGATCGGCGCCAACGCGGTGGTCGGCGCGAACTCCGTGCTGTCGGGCAAGGAGTACCCGGGCGGCTGGATCATCGCCGGGGCACCTGCGAAGCCGGTGAAGCCGCTTCCGCTGACCGCCGGGCGCGACGCGCCCGCCCCCGCGTAGGTCAGGCGCCGGCGGGGCGCTTGCGCAGGAACGAGGCGTCGTGGTCGATGGCCTCGGGCGAATCGGCGTCCGGTGTGACGGCCACGAAGGCATCGACCGCCGTCCTGCACCCCTGGAACGCGCCGTAGTCGTTGAGCACGACGACACCGCCCGGGGCCACGTCCCCCCAGAACGTCTGGAGCGAGAGGGCGACGGGATCGTGGAAGTCGCAGTCGACGTGCAGGAGTGCGACGGGCCGGTGCTCGATGGCCGGGAAGGTGTCCTCGAAGAGGCCGACGTGCACCTCCACCTGCTCCCGCGGTACCCCGAGCCGGTCGAGCAGGTGTCGTGCGATGCGCTCCGATCCGATGTGGGTCCCGGCGAACTGCCGCGCGAAGGCGTCGTCCTCCTCCCCGGCCGGCGGCATGCCCGCGAAGGAGTCGAACAGCCGGAGCCGACGATCGGGGTCCGTCCGCAGCGCGTGTCCGAGGACTCCGGCGCTCGAGCCCTGGAAGACCCCGCACTCGACGAAGTCCCCCGGCACGCCGCCCGTCCTGACGTCGTCGGCCAGCGCGCCGAGCGCGCGGAGGTTGGCGTCCGAGACGAGGGAGTAGGGCCGGACGACGCTCAGGGGCCGTCCGAGCGGCGCGAGCCTGCGGTCGTACCAGCGGTCGAGCACCGCGAGCGGCACGCGCCGCCGCACCGCCGTACGCCAGTCCTCCCGGTTCGTTCCCCGAGCCACGGAGTCAACGCTACCCGCAGCAGGGCACGTGCGGCCCGACCGGGACGTCAGCTGTCGAGCTGCTCCAGCCGGCACTCCGCCGGCTCCTTGTCCTCGCGCCAGCGCTGGACCTTCGCACCGTGCCGGATCCGTCCGTCCGAGACGTGGTCGAACGTCACCTCCACGACGAGCTCGGGCCGCAGCTTCACCCACGCGAGGTCGCGCGCGCTGTTCCACCGGGACGGCTCGCCGGTCCCGCGCTCCCCGGTCTCGTGCGGCGCGAGCTTCTGCACGAGCTCGCGCTTCTCCTTCGCCTTGAAGCCGCTCGAGTGGCCGACCTCGCGGAGCTCGCCCGCGTCGTCGTAGAGGCCGAGGATGATCGAGCCGACCGTCGCCTCCTCCTTGCCCGGGCGCCAGCCGAGCACGACGGCGTCGATGGTCCGGACGCGCTTCACCTTCACCATCCCGACGCGCTCGCCCGGGAGGTAGGCGGCCTGCGCCTCCTTCGCGATGACGCCCTCCTCCTCCCGGAGCCAGACCTCCGCCTCCTCGGGCGTGCGCACCATCGGCGTGAGCTTCACGCCGCCGAGGTCCATCGCCTCGAGGCGGGCGCGCCGCGCGAGGAACGGGAGCTCGAGGAGCACCTCGTCGTCGATGGCGAGGACGTCGAAGGCGACGAAGGTCGCGGGAGTCTCCGCGGCGAGCCGGTCCACTCGCGACTTCGCCGGGTGGATGCGCTGGCCGAGCGTGTCGAAGCTCGACGCGACGAGCTCCCCGTCGAGCACGTAGCGGCCGGGCGGGAACGTCCCCGCGGCGATCTCGGGGAAGTACCGGGTCATCGGCTTCCCGTTCCGGGACTGCAGCTCGACGGTGTCGCCGTCGACGAAGGCGAGGGTCCGGAAGCCGTCCCACTTGGGCTCGTAGGCCCAATCAGCTCCCGACGGCAAGCCCTTCGCGGGCTTCGCGAGCTGGGGCAGGAGCGGGGGCGAGAGGGGCAGGCTCATGGGCCATCGGGACACTAGCCACGCCCTTTCCCCGCGCCAGCATCGCCAGCGCGCCCAGCACGAGCGCGCCGCCCACGAGCTGCACGGGCGCGAGCCGCTCGCCGAGGACGACCATCGCGAGGCCGACGGTGATCACGGGCTCGGCGGTCGAGATGATCGTCGCGGTCGAGACGCCGACCATCTGGATGCCCTTGAGGAACGCGAGGATCGGCACGACCGTCGAGAGGACGGTCAGCGAGAGCGCCGCGACCCAGGCCTCGGCGCTCAGCGCGAGGTCGATCGAGCCGGTGGAGAGCCCGTAGGCGAGGAAGCAGATCGCGGCGCCCGTGACGACCTGGGCGCTCACCAGGAGCGGGTCGCGACCGGCGACCACCGTGTCCGCCACGAGCGTGTAGGCCGCGTAGAGGCACGCGCTCGCGACGGCGGCCGCGACGCCGAGGAGGTCGACGGTGGACATCTCGCCCGCGGCGAGCACGAGCACGATGCCGGCGGTGGAGAGCGCGAGGGCCCTCACCCGCCCGCGCGTGATCCGCTCGCGCCCGAGGAGCGCGGCGCCCACGACGACGAGGGCGGGGTAGGCGTAGAGCAGCAGCTCGGCCAGGGCGGCGTCGATGCGGCTCAGCGCGAAGAACCAGGCGGTCGCCTCGACGGCGTACAGCACGCCGAGGGCGAGGCCGGGAAGGAGGCTCGGTGCTCGTCCTGCCGGGGTCCTGAGGAGGGATCGACGAGGCAGGACGAGCGCCCAGAGCACGATGGCGGCCAGCGTGAAGCGGACCGCCAACAGCGTCGGGATGCTCGCGCCACCGGCGTAGGCCTCCTTGGCGAAGATCGCCATGGCGCCGAAGCCGGCGGCGGACGCGAGGCAGAGCGCGACGCCGCGGGGGTCAGGCCGGGTGCTGCTCGGCATGACCGATCCGGGGTGGGAGTTCGGGTGGTGGGTCAGATCCAGCGACGGGCGCTGGCGTGCGACGCGGCGCCGGTGGCGGCGGGGTCGACGGTGTCCGTGCGGGAGTCCGCTCCGTACTTGACGGCGGCGATCTCGAAGGCGGCGATGCCGGCTGCGGTGAGGAGGAGAGTGACCATGAGGACATTTTCGGCCCTCGTGCGGTATCGCGGTAGCCTTGATTGGCTAGAGGACCGGGAGGTTCTTCCTATGGCCGGAGTGACCCTCGTCACATGACGATCCAGCAGCTCACCTACTTCCTCGCCGCGCTCGACCACGGCTCGTTCTCCGCCGCCGCCGAGGAGCTCCACATGGCGCAGCCGTCGCTCTCGGAACAGGTTCGCAGGCTCGAGGCGGAGCTCGGCGTGAAGCTGTTCGAGCGCGGCGGGCGCGGCCTCGTCGCCACGGACGCCGGACGCCTCCTGCGCGATCACGCCCAGCGGGTGCTCGACGACGTGGAGGGCGCGCGGCAGGCGGTGGTCGAGACGCGCGAGCTCCGCGGCGGCACCGCGACCTTCGGCACCTGGGGCGCCGCGCGCTTCTACCCCGGCACGCAGATCGTCGCCGACTTCCGCCGCAAGTACCCGCTCGTGCGCCTGCGCCTGCTCGGGCTGAACTCCGCCGACGTCGCCGAGGCGGTGCGCGAGGGGGAGCTCGAGGTGGGGATGGTCGCGCTGCCCATCGACGACCGCGGCCTCGACGTCCAGCCCATCATGCGCGACGAGCTCGTCTACGCGAGCGCGGACGCCGCGGTGCTGCAGGCGCCCAAGTCGATCCGGGAGGTCGCGAGGGCGCCGCTCATCATGTTCGACGCCTCCTACGCGACGGAGGACCCGACCCGCCGCCAGCTCGCCGCGCTCGCCCAGGCCGCGGGGGTCGCGATCGAGCCGCAGATCGACGTGGAGGACGTCGAGATGGCGATCGAGCTCGCCGCACGCGGCTTGGGGGACACGCTCGTCTCCCGCGGGATCATCCACTCCATGGGCCGCCGCATGCCCAAGCGCCTCGGCTGGGTGCCGTTCGCCGAGCCGATCTACGACACCTTCGCGTTCATCCAGCGCCGGGACGCCCACCTCTCGCCGGCTTCGCGGGAGTTCCTCGCCGTCGCGGAGGCGCGCCTGCACGTGCTCGCGAAGGAGCTCGAGGAGAAGCCCCCGCGTGCACGGCTCCCGGACGTGGGATGAGTGCCCGTGCACCTCGCACCCCGCCGGAGCCCGTGGGCACCCACCGTCCGTTCAGTCGCGCCGGGGCGCCGCCGCGCTCCCCCGCAGGCGTCGCAGGACGAGGTCGGCCGCGCGCGGCGTCGCGCCGTTCAGGATCCCGAGCAGCCGCACCCACGGGGGGAAGAAGAGCGCGCGGTCGTCCGCCTCGACCGCCGCGAGGATCTTCGCCGCGAGCACGTCGGCGCTCGCCGCGCCCGGGCCGCCGCGATACCAGGCGGGCATCCGGTCCTTCTCGTGGTCGTGCAGCGAGGTGGCGATCTCCCCCGGGTAGACCGTCGTCAGCGAGACGCCGGTGCCGTGGAGCTCGTGCCGCAGCGCCTCGGCGAACGCGCGCTGCGCGGCCTTCGTCGCGCCGTAGACCGCGGCGCTCGGGAACGCGCGGAGCGCGGCGCCGCTCGAGACGACGACGACGTGCCCGGCGCCCGCCGCGACCATGGGCTCGAGGCCGGCGTGGACGGTGTAGACCGTCCCGAGCCAGTTGACCTGCGTCATGCGCTCCGCGGCCTCGACCGGCGCGTCGAGGAACGGCTCGTAGTGCGGGATCCCGGCGTGCGCGACGAGCCGGTCGCGGCCGCCGGCGGGCGCCACGAAGCGCTCGAGCGCCGCCCCGACCGACGCGCGCGAGGCCACGTCGCACTCCAGCGCGAGGTGGCCGTCGCCCGGCAGGGAGGCGACGAGCGCGTCGAGCTCGCCGGTGGAGCGGGCGGCGACGCCGACCACGGCCCCCCGCCGGGCGAGCTCGCGCGCCAGCGCGGCGCCGATCCCGCGGGACGCGCCCGTGATCAAGGCGCGAGTGCCAGGAAGCAGCCGCATGAGGGCGACCTTACCGACCGCCCCGGGTACCATCGGAGCATGTCCAGCGCCCACGCCACCGTCGCCGAAGAGGAGTACCGCCAGACGCTGTTCTGGCTCCACGAGGCGGGCCTGCCGATGACGGGGGCGAACCTGGCGCGCGCGATGCAGCTCTCCGCTCCCACCGTGCACGAGATGGTCCGCCGGCTCGAGAACGACGGCTACATCACGCGGGCGACGGACAAGACCATCTCCTTCACGGGGTCGGGGCTGGCGCACGCGACCGACGTCGTCTCGCGCCACCGGCTCATCGAGCGCTACCTCACCGACGTCGTCGGCGTGCCGTGGGACGACGTGCACGAGGAGGCCGAGAACCTCGAGCACAACATGTCCCCGCGCTTCGAGGCGTACATGCGCGAGGCGATCGGGGACGCGAAGACCTGCCCGCACGGCCACCCGATCGAGGTCGGCACGCGCATCGAGGGCGTCCCGCTCGCCGACGTCCAGGTCGGCGCGAAGGTCACCGTTCTCCGCTTCGTGATCGAGGGCGAGGACCTGCTGCACGTCCTCATGGCGTCCGGGCTCGAGCCCGGCCTGCAGGGCATCCTCGCCACCGCCGACGACGACGCCGTCGTCGTCGAGGCCCCGGACGGCTCCCGCGCCGAGGTGACCCCCTCCGTCGCCGCCACCGTCTCGGTGCTCGCGGACCCGTCGCCGCCCGCCCGCGTCACGCTGCCCGAGCAGCTCGTGCTCGCCATCAAGCGGTACGGGCGGTAGGTCCCGCTGGCACCTGCACGCAACCTCGTCAACCTCAAGGCGGTCGACAAGGGCTACGGATCCCGCTCGGTCCTGCGCGACGTCACGCTCGGGATCAGCGCGGGCGACCGCATCGGGGTCGTCGGGCGCAACGGCGACGGGAAGTCGACGCTCCTGCGGCTCGTCGCCGGCCGGGAGGAGCCCGACGCCGGCCAGGTGACGATGCTCGGCTCCCTCGACGCCGACCTCATCGGCCAGGGCGACGAGCTCGACGCCGATTCCACGATCCGCACGGAGCTCGTCGGCGGTCGCGCGGACCACGAGTGGGCGGCGGACCGCACGTTCCGCTCCGTCCTCGACGGCCTGCTCGGCGGCGTGACGATGGAGCGCTTCCCGCAGGGCCTCGACACGCCGATCGCGCCGCTCTCGGGCGGGGAGCGCCGCCGCATCGGCCTCGCGAAGCTGCTTCTCGACGGCCCGGAGCTCCTGCTCCTCGACGAGCCGACGAACCACCTCGACGTCGAGGGTGTCGCCTGGCTCGCCCAGTTCCTCGCGGCGCGACGGGGGACGCTCGTGGTCGTGACCCACGACCGCTGGTTCCTCGACGCGGTCTGCACCCAGACGTGGGAGGTGAGCGACGGCACCGTCCACCAGTACGAGGGCGGCTACGCGGCCTACACGCTCGCCCGCGCCGAGCGCGAGCGCCAGGCCGCCGCGCAGGACGCGCGGCGCCAGCAGCTGCTCCGCAAGGAGCTCGCGTGGCTGCGCCGCGGCCCGCCCGCGCGCACGAGCAAGCCGAAGTTCCGCATCGAGGCCGCGAACGCGCTCATCGCCGACGAGCCCGAGCCCCGCGACGGCGTCGAGCTGCTGCGGTTCTCGAGCGCCCGCCTCGGCGGGAAGGTCATCGACGCGGAGCACGTCTCGGTCGCCTACGGGGACAAGGTGCTGCTGCGCGACGCGACCTGGCGCCTCGGCCCGGGCGACCGCGTCGCGCTCGTGGGCGTCAACGGCGCGGGCAAGACGACGCTCGTGAAGCTCCTGAGCGGGGAGCTCGAGCCGACGAGCGGCAGGGTCACCCGCGGGCAGACCGTGAAGCTCGCCCACCTCTCGCAGGACACCGCGGAGATCCCGGGGCACCTGCGTGTGCTCGAGTCGCTCGAGCAGGTCAAGGGCCGCACGACGCTCGCGGACGGCACCGAGCTCACCGCGGGCACCATGTGCGAGCGCTTCGGCTTCGCGGGCCCGCGGACCCGGACGCTCGTGAAGGACCTCAGCGGCGGCGAGCGGCGTCGGCTGCAGCTCATGCGGCTGCTCATGGAGGAGCCGAACGTCCTGCTCCTCGACGAGCCGACCAACGACCTGGACATCGACACGCTGAGCGCGCTCGAGGACCTCCTGGACTCCTGGCCCGGGACGCTCGTGGTCGTCTCGCACGATCGCTGGTTCGTCGAGCGCGTCTGCGACGACGTCCACGGCCTCATGGGCGACGGGGCGATCCGCCACCTGCCGGGCGGCATCGAGCAGTACGTCGAGCTGCGGGCGGGGGTCGCCGACGACGTCCCGACCCCCGCGGCCGCCGCCGCCACGAAGGCGCACCCGACCCAGGCCGTGCTCCGCGCGACCCGCAAGGAGGTCGCGAAGCTCGAGCGTGCGCTCGAGAAGCTCACGGTGCGCGAGGCGACGCTGCACGCGGACATGGCCGCCGCCGCGACCGACCACGGGAGGCTTCGCGAGCTGCAGGGCTCGCTCGCCCAGCTCACCGCCCAGCGGGAGGACCTGGAGGCGGCCTGGATGGAGGCGTCGGAGCAGCTCGAGGGCGCCTGAGGCTGCAGGCGTCGCTGCAGTCGCGCCGTTCCGGTGGAACGGCGTCAATCGTCCTGGTACCTTCGCCGCCCCTTCGCCACCCGGCGGAGGCGCCCCCACGACTCGCGCACCCGACGGCGCGGGGAAGGCTTGGTCCGCATGCTCCCGAAGGGAACCCACCACGGGTCGCCGTGGTCCCCGCCGCCCGTCCGCCGCGCCCTCGGGCTGCTGGCGACCTCCGTCGCCCTCGTGGCCGCCGGCGGCTCCGCCCAGGCGCTCGCGGCGCAGCCCGCCGTGGGTCTCGGGACCGCCGGGAGCTTCGCCGTGCTGGCGGGCTCCGGCGTCACGAACACGGGACCCACGACGCTCAACGGCGACCTCGGGACGCACCCGACCCCGTCCATCACGGGCTTCGGGGGCCCGGGCAACGGGACCGTGAACGGCGCGACCCACGCGGCCGACGCCGTCGCGAGCCTCGCAAAGGCCGACCTCGCGACCGCGTACGGCGACGCCGCCAACCGGAACCCCGCGACGGTCGTTGCCGGGGACCTCGGCGGCCGGCTGCTCACGGAGGGCGTCTACCGCTCCTCCTCGACGCTCGACCTCACCGGCCCCGTGACCCTCGACGCGCAGGGCGACCCCGACGCGGTCTTCCTCTTCCAGATCGCCTCGGGCCTCACGACCGCGGGCGCCAGCAGCGTCCAGCTCATCAACGGCGCGCAGGCCTGCAACGTCTTCTGGCAGGTCGGCAGCTCGGCGACCATCGGCGGCGCCTCGGACTTCGCCGGCACGGTCCTGGCGTCGGCGTCGATCACCGTCGGGAACGCGACGACGGTCCGCGGCCGGCTGCTCGCCGGGACCGGCACCGTGACGCTGCTGAACGACACGGTCGGCGTGCCGGCGTGCTCCGCGCCCGTCGCCGCGGCCCCGGGGCCGGGCGGCGGCGGCACG
>JAOPZO010000378.1 GCA_025964065.1 Solirubrobacterales bacterium
GAGCGCGCCGACGCCGCGCTCTACGCCGCGAAGCAGCACGGGCGCGACCGCACGCTGGCCGCCTGAGCGGCGCCCTCGCCGCCCGACCGCGCGCTGAGATCCCCGGACCAGCCCGACCGCGCGCTGAGATCCGGATCAGCCCCACCCCCTGGGGCCGATCCGGATCTCACGGGTTCAGGGGCGCGCCCGCTCCGCCCAGACCGCCGCGAGGTGGACCACGACGGCCGAGGCCGCGGCCATCTCCTGCAGGGACGCCCACTCCCGGACGGAGTGGTACTCGTGGCCGCCCGTGAAGAGGTTCGGGGTCGGCAGGCCGCGCGCGGAGAGGATCGACCCGTCCGTGCCCCCGCGGATCGGGGTACGGACCGGTTCGATGCCCTCGCGGCGGATCGCCTCCTCCGCGGCCGCGCTGACCTCGGGGACGGCCTCGAGGTGCAGGCGCATGTTCCGGTACTGCTCGTGGACCTCGACCTCCAGCGTCGCCCGCGGCTCGCTCGCCACGACTTCCTCGGCGATCCGGCGCACGCGCGCGACGTGCCCGTCGAGGAGCGCGTCGTCGAAGTCCCGGGCGATGAGGCTGACGGTGGCCTGGGTCCCGGTCGCCTCGATCCCCGTGACGTGCAGGAAGCCCTCGCGGCCCTCGGTGGCCTCGGGCGTCAGCTCGGGCGGGAGCGCCGCGACGATGCGCCCCGCGAGCCGCGCCGCGTTCACGAGGATCCCCTTCGCCCAGCCCGGGTGCACGTCGACCCCCGTGATGCGCAGCACGACCTGCAGCGCGGAGAACGTCTCGTCCTGCAGCTCCCCGAGCGTGCTCCCGTCGAGGGTGTACGCGCACCGCGCGCCGAAGCCCGCGACGTCGAAGCGGGTGGCCCCGTCGCCGATCTCCTCGTCGGGCCCGAAGGCGACCTTGATCGTCGGGCGCGGCAGCTCCGGGTGCGCGGCGAGGTGCGCGACCGCGCTCACGATCTCCGCGATGCCCGCCTTGTCGTCGGCGCCGAGGAGCGTGTCGCCGCTCGAGGTCACGAGGTCGTGGCCCACGCAGGCGCGCAGCGCCGGCATCCGCTCCGGGTCGAGCGTCGTGCCCGCCCGCGGCAGCGTCAGCACGCCGCCGTCGTAGTTCGGGTGCACGACGGGCTCGACGCCGGCGCCCGGCGCGTCGGGTGAGACGTCGAGGTGCGCGCTCAGGCCGATGACGTCCGCCCCCTCGACCGTCGCGGGCAGCGTGCCGTAGACGAAGCCCGTGTCGGCCTCCTCGACCTCGAGGCCGAGCGCGCGGAGCTCCTCGGCGAGCAGCCGCGCCAGGTCCCACTGCCCCGGCGTGCTCGGCCGCTCGGTGCTCGTGGTGCTCGACTGCGTGTCGACCCGCGCGTAGCGCACGAAGCGCTCCAGCAGGCCGGGGGCGAGCGCGGCGGCGAGCTCCGAGGTGCAGGCGGTCATGCGTCCGTGGTCCTCCGGTTCAGGGATGCGCCGGCGACGGCCAGCAGCACGACGAGGAACAGCACGAGCGCCGCCGCGGCGACCTGCGGCGGCTGCTCGAAGAAGGAGCGCTCGTACCCGGCGACCGCGCTCGCGTCCCCCGAGAGCGTCTCGTCGAGGCGCAGCGCGTTGCCGTTCCCGACGAGCGCCCAGCGCGAGAACGTGAGCTGCGAGAGCGCCTGGACCGGCAGCGGCATGATGCTCACGGGGATGATCGCCCCGGCGAACAGCAGCTGCGGGATGAGCAGCAGCGGCACGGCGGAGCTCGCCTGGTCGGCGCTCCGGGCACGCGCGGAGAGCGTGAGCCCCATCGCGACGGACGCCCAGGCGGCGAGCACGCAGAGCCCGATCACCGTCACGTAGGTGCGGGGCTCGGCGTGCAACGGCTGGATCGCGACGGTCACCAGCACGAGCACGAGCACCTGCACGAAGGCGAGTGCGAAGAGCACGGCGACCTTGGCGGTCAGGTAGGCGTCGAGGCGCACGCCGGCGGCGGCTTCCCGCTCGACGATCACGCGCTCCTTCACGACCTCGCGGCAGGAGGAGGTCGTGCCGAGCCAGACGCTTCCCGTCACGAGCAGGAAGCTCAGGAGGACGGCGTAGAACGAGGCGAGGTTCGAGTTGCCGAGGACGTCCCGCGGGAGGACGAAGCCGATGCAGAGCGCGATGACCGGCGCCTGCAGCAGCAGGATCCGCAGCGTGCGGGCCTCCCGGAAGAGGCAGCGGACGTAGCGCTCGGCGAGCACGCGGGTCTGGCGCCCGTAGGCGCCCATCACGAGCGTCCGCTCCCGCGCCGGCGCGCGCGGGAGATCGGGCAGCCGCTCGGGCTCCGGCGCGGCGGGCTCCGCGTCGAGGGCGTCGTAGATCCGGTCGAAGACGGGGACGCCGAAGTGCTCGAGTGCCGCCGCGGGCGCGCCGGCGAAGCGGAGGTGGCCTCCCGGGCCCATGACGGCGACGGTGTCGCAGAGCTCGAGCGAGCTCGTCGCGTGCGTGACGACGACGACGCCGCGGCCCTGGTCGGCGACGGCGCGGAGCGTCGTCATCAGGCGGCGCTCGAGGCTCGGGTCCAGGCCGCTCGCGGGTTCGTCGAGCAGCAGGACGGACGGGCTCGCGATGAGCTCGACGGCGCACGCCGCGCGCTTGCGCTCCCCGTTGGAGAGGTCCCCGACGCGGGTGTCGGCGCGCTCCGTCAGCCGCAGCTCGGCGAGCGTCGCGACGATCCGGGCCTCCCGCTCCTCCCGCGTGGTGTCGACGGCGAGCCGGAGCTGCGCGGTGAAGCCGAGCGCCTCGCGCACCGTGAGCTGCGGGTGCACCGTGTCGCCCACGGGGAGGTAGCCCACGTCGGTGGAGCGCGCGGAGACCGCGTCCTCCCCGAGCAGCACGCGGCCCGTCGTGGGGTCCGAGACGCCGGCGAGCGCGCGGAGCAGCGTCGTCTTGCCCGAGCCGCTCGGGCCGATCAGCGCCAGGAGCTCGCCGGGCGCGACCTGCACCGAGGTCGGGTGCAGCAGGCGGCGGCCGTCCACGTCGAGCCCCACCGCCTCGGCGCGCAGCACGTCGGCGGCGGTGGGGACCAGGAGCGACATCGGCCCCCGACGCTAGCCGACGACCTGCCGCACGAGCGGCAGGTACCCCGCGCTGTGGCCGGTCTTGTTCGGGTGGTCGCTCTCGCCGACCGGGCTGCTCAGCCCGTCGAGCCGCGAAGGGCCGCGGGTAGCCCAGGACCACGGCCGGCGCGCCCGAACACCGTTCGAGAGCTTCGGTGCGAGCCCGGTAGGTTCGCCCCATGCCGCCGATCAAGCTCCACCGCTGCTCCTACACGTTCCTCCACACCGACCTCGACGCCTGCTGGAAGGTCGAGCGGGCGTTGAAGGAGCAGGGCGTCCCGTACGAGGTCGTCAAGCACGGCTTCGGGAAGGGCGGGCGCCCCGAGGTCGTCGCGCTCTCCGGCCAGAAGAAGCTCCCGGTCCTCGAGCTCGCCGACGGCACCGCGTACCGCGCGGAGTCGAGCGACATGGCGGCGCGGGTGCGAGCCGGGGAGCTCTAG
>JAOPZO010000382.1 GCA_025964065.1 Solirubrobacterales bacterium
GCCCGCCGGGCGCTCGGGATGCTCGGGGTCGCGAAGGCCGCGCACGTCACGCGGCACTTCACCCGCGGCCGCTACCCCGGGCTCCCCGCCGTCCTCGACGACCTGACCGCGGCGGGGGAGCTCACCGCCTTGGAGGTCGAGGGCCGTCGCGGCACCTGGTACGCCGCGACGGAGGCGCTCGACGGCCTCGCGGCGCTCCCGCCCGCCCGCCGCACGGTCGCGCTCTCCCCGTTCGACAACGTCCTCTGCGACCGGGCGCGCACCGCCGAGCTCTTCGGGTTCGACCACCGCCTGGAGATCTACACGCCACCCGCCAAGCGTCGCTGGGGCTACTACGTCCTGCCGATCCTGCACGGGGAGCGCTTCGTCGCCCGCGCCGACCTCAAGCTCGAGAAGGGCGCGGGCGTCCTCGAGGTCCTCGCGCTCCACCCGGAGCCGGGCCGCCGCGCGCCCGGCGCGGTGCGCGAGGCGCTCGAGCGGCTCGCCGCCTGGCGCGGAGCTACCTTGGGGACCTGATGCAGCCCGGCCTCGACACCCCCTGGCAGCTCGGCCCCATCACGGTCCCGAACCGCGTGCTGCTCGCGCCCCTGGCCGGCATCGGGAACTGGTGCGTGCGCCTGCAGGCCAAGCGCTACGGCGCGGGGATGGCCGTGAGCGAGATGGTCTCGAGCTTCGCGATCCACCACGGCAACGAGAAGACCTGCCTGGAGATGCTCCGGCTGCACCCCGAGGAGCGCGACGGCGGCCCCGTCGCGATCCAGCTCTTCGGCCAGGACCCCGACGTCATGCGCAGCGCCGCCGCGCACGTCCGCGAGCACACGGACGTCGACGTCATCGACCTGAACATGGGCTGCCCCGTCCCCAAGGTCGCGAAGACCGGCGCGGGCGCCGCGATGCTGAAGGACCCGGACACCGCGGTCGCCGTCGCGCGCGCGGCGCGGGAGGGCTCCGGGCTGCCCGTCACCGTGAAGCTCCGCTCCGGGCTCGTCCCCGGGGACACCACGAGCGGCTACGAGCTCGCCCACCGCCTCGTCGAGGAGGCCGGCGTCGCCGCCATCGCCTTCCACCCGCGCTCCGCGAAGGTCCAGCACAAGGGCGTGCCGGACTACGACCTCGCCGCGCGGCTCGTGGAGAGCCTCCCGGCCCCCGTGGTCCTCACGGGCGGCCTGCACACGCGCGAGGACGTCCTGCGCGCCTACGAGCACACGGGCGCCGCCGCGGTGATGCTCGCCCGGGGTGCGCTCGGCAACCCCTGGCTCTTCCGCGAGGTGCTCGGCACGGGCGCCGCCCCCACCCAGGAGGAGGTGCTCGGGGAGCTCGAGTGGATCATGGACCGCACCGTGGAGCACCTCGGGGCGGTCCGGGCGGGGCGCTTCCTGCGGAAGTTCTACCCCTGGTACGTCGACCGCCTGGGCGGCGGCAAGGTGCTCCAGGGCGCGCTGCAGCAGACGGACGACGTCGAGGCGGCACGCGCCGTGCTCGCCGGCGCGTTGCCCGCCGTCGCGGCGTAGCGGGCGCCGCCGGGGCGGGCGCTACACTCCGCCGCCCTTTCCCGCCCCCGTCAGGATTTCCCGCCGCATGCCGAAGGACGTCATCCTCACCCCCGAAGGACTCGAGAAGCTCAAGGAGGAGCTGCAGGAGCTCACCACCGTGCGCCGCCGCGAGGTCGCAGAGCGCATCAAGGAGGCCCGCGAGTTCGGTGACATCGCCGAGAACTCCGAGTACGACGACGCCAAGAACGAGCAGGCCATGCTCGAGACGCGCATCCTCGCGATCGAGGAGAACCTGCGCTCCGCGGTGACCATCGCCCCCGAGGACGTCCACACGGACATCGTCGACGTCGGCTCCGCGGTCACCGTGACGTTCGACGGCGGCACGCCGCAGACGTTCACGATCGTCGGCTCCGCCGAGGCCGATCCGCCCCGCAAGCTCTCGAACGTCTCGCCGGTCGGCAAGGCGCTCGTGGGCCACAAGAAGGGCGACGAGGTCAAGGTCAACCTCCCCAACGGCTCCACCCGCACGGCGAAGATCACCAAGATCGACGTCGGGCTCTAGCCCGGGCGGGTGGGACCCCATTCCTGACGACCTGCTCGCGGTCCGGCGGGCCAAGCTCGACCGCCTGCGGGCGGACGGGATCGACCCGTTCCCGCACGCCTACGAGGGCGTGACGCCGATCGCCGAGGTCCGCGGCGCGCACGCGGACCTCGAGCCGGGCACGGACACGGAGAGCATCTACCGCGTCGCGGGCCGGCTCCACGCCCGGCGCGGCCAGGGGAAGATGGCGTTCCTCGACCTCGACGACCGCTCGGGCCGCCTGCAGCTGCAGGCGAAGCTCGACGTCCTCGGCCCGGAGCGCATGGCGCGCCTGCTCGATCTCGACCTGGGCGACCTCGTCGGGATCGACGGGACCGTCTTCATGTCCCGCCGCGGCGAGCTCTCGCTGCGCGTGGACGACTTCACCGTGCTCGCGAAGTCGCTGCGCCCGCCGCCCGAGAAGCACCACGGCCTGCAGGACGTGGAGCAGCGCTTCCGCCGCCGGGAGCTCGACCTGATCGGCAACGAGGACGCCCGCGCGCTGTTCCTCACCCGCGCGAAGGTCATCACCGCCGTGCGCCGCGCGCTGGACGAGGACGGCTTCGTCGAGGTCGAGACCCCCGTGCTGCAGCCCCTCTACGGCGGCGCGATGGCACGGCCGTTCACGACGCACCACAACGCGCTGGGCCGTGACCTGTACCTGCGGATCGCGACCGAGCTGTACCTCAAGCGGCTGATCGTGGGCGGCCTCGAGCGCGTCTACGAGCTCGGCAAGGACTTCCGCAACGAGGGCGTCTCGTTCAAGCACAACCCCGAGTTCACGATGCTCGAGTGGTACGAGGCCTACGCCGACGTGCACTCGACCGCCGACCGGCTCGAGAAGCTCGTCGCCTCCGTCGCCCGCGCCGTCGGCCACGACGACCCGGACGTGAGCTTCACCGAGCCGTGGAGGCGCACGACGCTGGCGCAGGCGATCCTCGAGGAGTCCGGGGTGGACATCCTCGCCGACCGCGACGCCGAGAGCCTCGCCGCGGCGATCGGCGACAAGCTCCCGACCGAGGGCCGCAACTGGCCCCAGCTCGTCGACGATCTCCTGTCGAAGTTCGTCGAGCCCAAGCTGCAGCAGCCGACCTTCCTCTTCGACTACCCCGTCGAGCTCTCGCCGTTCGCGAAGGCGCACCGGGAGCACGAGGGCCTGACGGAGCGCTTCGAGATGTTCGCCTACGGCATGGAGCTCTCCAACGCGTTCACCGAGCTCAACGACCCCGACGTCCAGCGCGAGCGCTTCGAGGCGCAGGCGCGCCTGGCGACGGGTGGCGACGACGAGGCGCAGCCGTACGACGAGGCCTTCGTCCAGGCGCTGGAGCAGGGCATGCCGCCCACGGGCGGGCTCGGCCTGGGCATCGACCGCCTCGTGATGGCGATGACCGGGAGGCGCTCGATCCGCGAGGTCGTGCTCTTCCCGGCGATGCGCGACTGAGCGCTCCGGCGGCGAGCGCCGCAGCGCCGGCGTTGGTCAGACCAGCAGGCAGATGCGTCGTTCTCGACGCGTCGACATTGCAGTGCGGCGTGCCCCCGGCGTAGGGTCGGCGAAAGGTCAAGCAGGTCGACGCCAAGGAGCACGCATGAGCGACGAAGTCGCCATCTCGGTCACGGTCAACGGACAGGTCGAGCACGTGAGGGTGGAGCCGCGGCTGCTCCTCGTCCACCTGCTGCGCGACGAGCTCGGGCTGACGGGCAGCCACGTGGGCTGCGACACGAGCAACTGCGGCGCCTGCACCGTGCAGCTCGACGGCCAGTCCTGCAAGAGCTGCACCGTGCTCGCGGTCCAAGCGGACGGCAGCGAGGTCAAGACGATCGAGGGCATGGGCACCGAGGACGACCTCCACCCGCTGCAGGAGGGCTTCTGGGCGAAGCACGGCCTCCAGTGCGGCTACTGCACCCCGGGGATGATCATGGCCGCCGCCGACCTGCTCGAGCGGACGCCGAACCCCACGGAGGAGGAGATCCGGCACGGCCTCGAGGGCAACCTCTGCCGCTGCACGGGCTACCACAACATCGTCAAGGCGGTGCAGCACGCGGCCACCGCGATGCAGTCCGCGGAGGTGTCGGCATGACCCTCATGGACGACCGCACGAGCGGCAACCACGTCGGGCGCTCCCTCCGCCGCAAGGAGGACCCGCGGCTCATCACGGGCCAGGCGACCTACGTCGACGACATCAACATCACGGGGCTCCTGCACGCGGCGATCGTCCGCTCCCCCGAGGCCCACGCGAAGATCCTCTCCATCGACGCCTCCGCCGCGATGGCCCGCGACGACGTGCACGCGGTCTACACGGGTGAGGACATGGCGGACCTGCTCGCGCCGCTGCCGATGGCCTGGGCGCCCGACGGCGTCGAGGTGCACAACCCGGAGCACTGGCCGCTCGCGCGCGGGGAGGTCAAGCACGTCGGCGACCCCGTCGCGATCGTGCTCGGCACGGACCGCTACGCGGTCATCGACGCGGCGGAGGACGTCCTCGTCGAGTACGAGCCCCTGCCCGTCGTGACGGACATCGAGCAGGCGCTCGAGCCCGGGCACGCGCTCGTCCACGAGCAGTTCGGGACGAACGAGGTCCACAAGTGGTCGCTCGGCGGCGGCGACATGGAGGCCGGCTTCGCCGCGGCCGACGTGATCATCGAGCGCCGCGTGGTCAACCACCGGGTCTCGGGTGCGCCCATCGAGCCGCGCGGGGTCCTCGCGGACTACAAGGCGGGGGCCATCACGGTCCACACCTCCACGCAGGTGCCGCACTTCGTCCGCCTCTTCATGGGGCTCATGCTCGGCATCAGCGAGGAGCGGGTGCGGATCATCGCCCCGGAGGTCGGCGGCGGCTTCGGCGCGAAGCTCCAGGTCACGGGCGAGGAGATGCTCTGCGCCTGGGCCTCGCGCAAGACGCGCAAGCCCGTCAAGTGGATCGAGACCCGCTCGGAGCACATGGCGACCTGCCACCACGGGCGCGACCAGATCGCGACCGTGCGGCTGGGGGCCAAGCGCGACGGCACCCTCACCGCCATGCACGCGGACATCGTCGCGGACATGGGCGCCTACCTCATGCTGCTCACGCCGACGATCCCGTCGCTCGGCGCCTTCGTGATGGGCGGCGTCTACAAGATCCCGGCCATCACCACGGACATCACCGGCGTCTTCACGAACAAGTGCGCGACGGATGCCATCCGCGGGGCGGGCCGGCCCGAGGCCACCCACATGGTCGAGGTGTGCATGGACCAGCTCGCGGACGAGCTCGGGATGGACCGCCTGGAGCTCCGGCGGAAGAACTTCATCCCGAAGGAGGCGTTCCCGTACGAGACGGCGCTCGGGATCGTCTACGACTCGGGCGACTACCACGCGGCGCTCGACCTCCTGATGGAGAAGCTCGACCTCCCGGCGCTCGAGCGGGAGAAGGAGGAGCTCGCGGCGAAGGGCATCCGCCGCGGCATCGGCTTCTCCACCTACACGGAGATCTGCGGCCTCGCGCCCTCGCGCGTGACGGGGCCGGCGGGCTTCGGCCTGCAGACGGGCCTGTGGGAGTCCGCGATCGTCCGCGTGACGGTGACGGGCGCGGTCACGGTCTACACGGGCACCTCGCCGCACGGCCAGGGGCACGAGACGACGATGGCGCAGGTCGTCGCCGACAAGCTCGGGGTCGACCCGCAGAACGTCGAGATCATGCACGGCGACACGGGGACCGGGGCGATGGGCCTCGGCACGTACGGCTCGCGTACGACGGCCGTCGGCACGGAATCCGTGGCGCGCGCCTCGGACAAGGTCGTCGAGAAGGCGAAGGCGATCGTCGCCCACGCGCTCGAGGCCGCCCCGGAGGACATCGAGCTGCGGGACGGGAAGTTCTCCGTGCAGGGCTCGCCGGACAAGGGCATGACGCTCGCGGAGGTGAGCGGCATGGCGCACGTCCGGCCCGAGCTGCTGCCGGAGGGCATGGCGCCCGGCCTCGACGAGACCTCCTTCTACGACCCGAACAACTTCGTCTTCCCGTTCGGTGCGCACGCGTGCGTCGTCGACGTGGAGGAGGACACGGGCAAGGTGAAGGTCGTCCGCTACGTCGCCATCGACGACTGCGGCCCGGCGATCAACCCGACGATCATCGACGGCCAGGTGCACGGCGGGATCGCGCAGGCGATCGGCCAGGCGCTGTACGAGCACGTGATGTACGACGAGGACGGCCAGCTCGTCACGGGCACGTTCGTCGACTACGCGCTGCCCACGGCCGCGGAGCTCCCGAGCTTCGAGACCGACCGCACCGAGACGCCCTCCCCGGTGAACTCGCTCGGGGTGAAGGGCATCGGCGAGGCCGGCACGATCGCCGCGTCGCCCGCCGTGCTGAACGCCGTCGTCGACGCGCTCCGGCCGCTCGGCGTGACCTACCTGAACATGCCGCTCTCGTCCGAGAGCGTCTGGAACGCGATCACCGAAGGGAGCCGGGCATGATTCCCGCCGAGTTCGACTACGTCGCACCCGACACGCTGCAGGAGGCGATCGCCGCCCGCACCGCCGGCGGCGAGGACGCGAAGTTCCTCGCGGGCGGCCACTCCCTGCTGCCGCTCATGAAGCTGCGGCTCGCCGCGCCGACGCTGCTCGTGGACCTCCGCAAGGTCCCGGGCCTGAGCGGGGTCACGCGGGAGAACGGCCACTGGCGGATCGGCGCGATGACCCGCCACGCGGTGCTGCAGGACAGCCACGAGCTCGGGGCGATCAGCACGGTCGCGGCGGGCATCGCCGACCAGCAAATCCGCAACCGGGGCACCATCGGCGGCTCGCTCGCCCACGGGGACCCGGCCTCGGACCTCACCACGGCGTTCCTCGCCTACGAGGGGACGCTCACCGCCACGGGGCCGGACGGGCCGCGGGAGGTCGCCGCGACGGAGTTCTTCCAGGACTACCTCACGACGGCGCTCGCGGAGGACGAGGTCATCACGGAGGTCCGGATGCCGCGCCTGGAGGGCTACGGGTACGGCTATGAGAAGTTCACCCGCCGCGCCGAGGACTGGGCGATGGTCGGGGTCGTCGCGCTCGTGAAGCAGGCGGACGACGGCACCTGCGAGGACGTCCGGATCGCGATGACGAACATGGGCTCCACGCCGCTGCGCGCGCGGGCCGCGGAGGATGCGCTGCGCGGGAGGCCGCTCGACGCGGGCTCCATCGCCGAGGCCGCGGGCCACGCCGCGGACGGCACGGACCCGCCCGCGGACCGCAACGCCTCCGAGGCGTACAAGCGCCACCTGGCGCAGGTCATGACCCGCCGTGCGCTGACGAGCGCGACGAAGTAGGCCGCGGCGGCGAGCATGGACGGCATCGACGCGGTCGGCGAGGCCCTCGCAGGACAGGGCTACCTCGCCGACCGTGCGCTGGCGACCTCCGTCTTCCTGGCCCGGGAGGTGGGCCAGCCCCTCCTCCTCGAGGGCGAGGCCGGGGTCGGGAAGACCGAGGTCGCGCGGGCGCTCGCGGCCGCGACGGGCGCCGAGCTCATCCGGCTGCAGTGCCATGAGGGCATCGACGTGCACCACGCCCTCTACGACTGGGACCACCCGCGGCAGCTCCTGGCGCTGCGGGCGGCCGAGGTCGGCGGAACCGGCGCCGACGTCGACCTGTGGAGCGAGCGCTTCCTCATCCGCCGGCCGCTCATGGCGGCGCTGGAAGCCGAGGGCCCCGTCGTGCTGCTCATCGACGAGGTGGACCGCGCGGACGACGCGTTCGAGGCGTTCCTGCTCGAGCTGCTCTCGGACTTCGCCGTCACGGTCCCCGAGCTCGGGACGGTCCGTGCGAGGCAGCACCCGACCGTCGTGCTCACCTCGAACCGCACCCGGGAGCTGCACGACGCGCTCAAGCGGCGCTGCCTCTACCACTGGATCGACTACCCCGACCCGTCCCGCGAGCTCGCGATCCTCGCCGCCCAGGCCCCCGGCGTGCCGGAGGCGATCGCCCGCCGCGTGGTCGCCGGGGTGGCGCGGCTGCGCGAGGAGGAGCTCTACAAGCTGCCGGGCGTGGGGGAGACCATCGCGTGGGCGCGCGCGCTCACCGCGCTGGGCGACGGCGCCGCGCCGGGCGACGCGCTCGGCACCGTCCTGAAGGTCCGCGAGGACCTCGACCGCGTCCGTGCGAGCGGGGTGCTCGAGGGTGTCTGAGCACCCCCGCCACCCGGTGAGATCCGGATCGGCCCCACCCCCCGGGGCTGATCCGGATCCCACCGGCGAAGGCGCGGGCAGGGTCGTCGCGGAGCGGCTCGTCGCGCTCGCGCACGCGCTCCGTGCCCGGGGCGTGAAGGTCGGGGCCGGGGAGCTCGCCACCGCGGCCCGCGCGCTCGCCGCGGTCGACCCG
>JAOPZO010000253.1 GCA_025964065.1 Solirubrobacterales bacterium
GACCGCGGGCGCGCGCCCGTGCCGGAGCGCGAGCGCCGCGCCCTGCCCAGAGCGGGACACCGCCATATCGAGCCCTCCTCGCCGGCCGTCGACCCGAGGATCACCGTGTTGACGCGCACGGTCCTCCGGCACGCCGAGGGTCGGCACCGCTGCGAGACTGCCCGGCGTGGATCCGGACACGCTCGCCGCCGCGTACCCACGGGCGGCCATCTCCCACGAGTGGCTCACGGTCCCGGGCGGGTCCGAGAAGGTCGTGCTCGCCATCCTCGAGCTCCTCCCGCACGCGGAGCTCATCGCCTCGGTCTACGACCCCGCCCCGTGGCCCCCGGAGCTCACGGGCCGGCCCGTCCACACGACGTTCGTGAACCGCATCCCGGGCGCGCGGACGCGCTACCCCAAGCTCCTGCCGTTCATGGACGCCGGCTTCCGCCGCATGGACGTGTCGGGCTACGACCTCGTCGTCTCCTCGAGCCACGCGTGCGCGAAGAACGTCCGCGCCCGCGACGGGAAGGGCGCGAACCACCCCGTCCACGTCTGCTACTGCCACACCCCGATGCGGTACGCGTGGGACCCGGGCTTCCTCGACGGGGAGGACCTCGGCCGCGTCGGCACCACCGTCTTGAAGGCGCTCCTGCCGCAGCTGCGCCGCGCAGACCTGCGCGGCGCGAAGCAGGTCGACCACTTCGTCGCGAACTCCACCGTGGTCGCCGCGCGCATCGCGGAGCACTACGGCCGCGAGTCGACCGTCGTGCACCCGCCCGTCGACGTCGCCGAGCGCCTGACCGCTCCGCGGCGCGCCGCCGCCGACGCGCCGTACCTCTTCTTCGGCCGCGTCGTCCCGTACAAGCGCGCCGACCTCGCGGTGGAGGCCTGCCGCCGGCTCGGGCGCCCGCTCGTCGTCGCGGGCGGCGGCCGCGACCTCGAGCGGGTGAAGGCGATGGCCCGCGGCGCGGACGTGACCTTCCGCGGCCGCGTCAGCGAGGCGGAGCTCGCGGAGCTTCTCGCGACCTCCCGCGCCCTGCTCTTCCCGGGCGAGGAGGACTTCGGGATCGTTCCCGTCGAGGCGCAGGCCGCCGGCCTCCCCGTCATCGGCAACGCGGACGGCGGCGTGCGGGACTCCGTGGACGACGGCGTCAGCGGCGTGCGCTACACGCCGGGGGACGACCCGGCGGGTGCGCTCGTCGCGGCGCTGGAGCGCTTCGAGGGGCTCGCGCTCGACGAGGCGGCGGTGCGCGACAACGCGCGCCCGTTCGCCCCGGAGCGCTTCGCCGAGCGCTTCGGGCGGGTCCTCGCGGACGCCGCCCGAACGCGCTAGCTCCTAGATGCGGCGGGTCGCGCGGCCCGCCCAGCCCGCGCTCAGCCGGACCGTGAGCCCCCGCGTGCCGAGGGCGGCGGGGAGCACGACGCGGTAGCGGCCGAGCCGGTCGGCCCCGAGCGTCGCGCGGTAGCGCAGCACGCCGCGCTGCTCGACGCGGACCGTCAGGAGCTCCGTCACCGAGGCCGTGCCCGAGACGACGAGCCGCCCGCGCGAGCCACGCAGCCGCAGCACGGGCCGCTTCGGGCGCGGAGTGGCGCCGCTCAGCGCGTTCTGAACGCCCGTGAGCGTCGGCTTGGCCTTCCCCTGCGCGTCGAAGAGGCCGAACGTGTAGCCCCCCGGCCCGTCGTCGAGCACGGCGAACTGGACGACGGCGGCGATCCAGGAGCGGCTCCTCACGCCCGAGATGACGTCTGCGGTCGCGCGTGAGGCCACGGCGCGCGACGTGCACGGCTGGTCGATCTGCACGGGCGGGCCGCCGCGGCGGTAGCACGTCGTGTAGCCGAACTCCGTGAGCCACAGCTGCTTCCGGTCGCCGTTGCGGCGCTGCACGGCGCGCGTGTTCCGGAGCCCGTAGAGCGTGAAGCGGTAGAACTGGACCGCGAGGCCGTCGTAGAAGCCCCTGATGCCCTCGTCGTACATGGCCTGGAGCCACTTGCCGTTCGTCCCGACGAACGAGCCGACGATCACGGGGACCTCCGGCGCGACCGCCTTGAGCGCGGGGTAGAGCTGCTTGACCATCGCGACGTAGGCCTTCGCCTTGCCCGGGCCGGCCCAGTACTTCTCGTTGACCTGGTCGGGCTCGTTCCAGACCTGGAAGGCCGCGAGGCGGTCGGCGTAGCGCGCGGCGAGGAAGCGCCCGACGGGCACGATGGTGCCGGCCTTGGCCGGGCGGTACCGGGAGACCTCCGCTCGGCTGGCCTCGGGGCCGGAGCAGTCGCCACGCAGCTCGGCGGGGGCGGCCGAGGCCCAGCACGGGGTGCGGCTCAGCACGAGGAGCGTCCGCATGCCGCGGCGCGCGACGCCGTCGACCACGCGGTCGAGGGCGGCGACCGCGGCGGCGTCGCGCTCACCCTGGGCGCGGGGCTCGATGGCCGACCAGTCGGCTTGGATGCGGACGAGCCTCGCGCCGGAGCGCTCCGCGTGGTCGAGCGCGCGGTCCGTGGTCGCGGCGGGGACCTCGACCCCCGCCGGGATGCCCTGGGTGCCGTAGAGCGCGGCGCCGGCCGTGGGCGCGGTGGCGGCCCCGAGGCCGAGGGTGGCCAGGACCGCGAGCAGCGCCGTGCGCCGCCGGACGGGCGGGGGGAGGGAGGGGGAGGACACGGGAAGGGCTCCAGTCGAGCGGAAGGAGCGCGGGAGGGTACCGCGGGCTCCGGCCGCTGGCTCCGCTTCCCGGTGCGCTTGCGAGGTGCCGCCCGGCTGGGCTCGGCGCGTGCTCGCGACCACCCGGAGCCTAGGCGGGCAGCGGGGCGCGCTCGTCCTCGACGGCCTCGCGGTGCGCGACCGCGAGGAGGCCGAGGACGGTCCCGAGCAGCACGCCGGACCGCGCGTCGGGACCCGTGAAGGTCGCGGTGGTCTCCGCGACCGCGTAGCCCACGAGGCCGGCACCCGCCGCGAGGCCGGCGGCGCGGACCCGGGGATCCGGGTGGCTGCGAACGATCCGCGCGGCGGCCCACATCGCCGCGAGCACGAGCCACACGTAGCCGACGAGCCCGAGGATGCCGGTCTTCATCCACCACCAGAGCGAGGCGAAGTGGACGTAGTCGCGCGGGATGCTGCCGATGGAGAGCGGGTAGCGGGCGCGGTACTCGACGCCCAGCCCGAGCCCGGAGACCGGCGCCTCGCGGAGGCCCGCGAGGACGTTGCGGCGCTCGCCGATGCGGTACCGGTCGTCCTTGCTCTGCGAGATCGCGGTCGGGTCGAGGGACGCCAGCCGCCCGCCGAGCCCGGTCGCGCCCGGCCCCGCGGCGGGCGTCAGGCCCGAGCCGACGCCGCTGCCGAGGGTGAGGAACAGCGCGACCGCGGTCGCGGCGAGCGCCGGCAGCCCGAGCCGCCGGCTCTGCCGCCCGATCGCGAAGAGCCCCACCAGGACGAGCGCGAGCGCGGTCGCGACCCAGAAGCTGCGGCGGTAGGAGAGCACCAGGCTGGCGACCATCACGGGCCCCGCGCCGTACATCCAGAGCGGCAGCGGGAGCCGGCGCACCGTGGCCGCGACGACGAAGAGCGCGCCGAACATGCAGAGCGCGTTGGCCGGGGCGTTGTAGTACGTGAGCGCCTGTCCACCGACGGAGCCCGCGGTCAGCCCGGTCGCGAGGGCGCCGAGCCCGGCGAGACCCTTGAAGGCGGCGAGGGCGAGGAGCGCGCCGAGCGCCGTCCGCAGCGCCACGCGCAGCCCGACGACCTGCACGACGACGAACGGGAGGACGAGCAGCGGGATCGCGTGCCGCCCCGCGTTGACGATGGTCGTAGGCCCCGCGCCGGCGTCGTAGCCCGTCACCGTCCCGGCCACGAGCGCCAGCCCGAGGAGCACGAGCGGCGGACCGATCGGGCCGAGCGTCCCGCCCGACGTGCCCGTCGCCCGCCGGTGCAGGAGGGCCGCGGCGACCGCGAGCAGGACGAGCAGCTCGAGCGGGTCGAGCTTCGTCCCCGGGATGAGCTCGTAGAGGCGCGAGGGGACCGTGGACGGGCCCCAGTCCGGCTCGGGCTCGACGAGGATCGGGAGCGCGACGGCGACCCCGAGCGCCCACTCCGGGCGCGCCAGGAGCGCGAGCCCGGCCACGAGCGCCAGCGGCGCCACGATGGCGAGGACGCCGAAGCGGAGGGAGCCGACGAGCGCGAGCGCCGCCACGAGCGAGGCCACGAAGGCCGGGAGGGTGGTTCGACGCGAGGACATCGTGGGGAGCGGCGCGCGGATGCTATCCGCCTCCGGGCCTCGACCCAGCGGTACGATCTCGCGCCGATGCCGAACCTGGAGCCGTCGACCGGTCCTGCGTCCTCGCTGACGACCGCGCTGCGCCTGCTCCGTGAGCGGTGGTGGGTGCTGCTGCTGTGCCTCGTGCTCGGCGCGGCGGCGTTCGTCGTGAACGACTCCCGCAAGACGCAGCAGTACGAGGCGACGGCGACCCTCCTGTTCGGCACCACGGGCTCCAACGTCTCGAGCCTGCTGAACACCGCGGCCTCGAACATCTCCGCCGACCCCCAGCGCGACCAGAGCACCACGCTGCTGCTCGTCGGCTCGAGCTCGGTCGCGGACCGGGTGAAGAAGGCGCTCGACTACCCCGGCCCGTCGAGCGACCTCGGCGACGCCGTCTCGGCGTCCGCCCGCGCCGACGCGAACCTCATCGACGTCACCGCGACCCACCCGGACCCGGCGCGCGCCGCGGCCCTCGCGAACGCGTTCGCCCAGCAGTACCAGGCGTTCCGGCGGGAGACCGACCGGGCCGGCCTGCGGCAGGGCATCGAGTCGCTCGCCGCGCAGTTCGCGGAGACGCCCGCGGCGCAGCAGGACTCCCTGCGGGACTCCATCGCCGCGCTCAAGGCCTCCGAGGCGACCACCACGGGCGGCGTCCAGCTCGTCGACCAGGCGACGGAGCCGACCGAGGCCGCGTCGCCGCGACCCAAGCGGGACGCCGTCCTCGGCGCGATCCTCGGCCTCGCGATCGGCGCCGTCCTCGTCTTCGGCGTCGACCTCGTCGACCGCCGCCTGCGCACCATCGGGGACTTCGAGGACGCCTTCCAGTCGAACACGCTCGTGGTGGTGCCGCTGCGCAAGCGCGAGCCGCGCACGGCCGCGGAGCGCCAGGCCGCCGTCGAGCCCTTCCGGATGCTCCGCGTGAGCCTCGGGCAGGCGAGCGACCTCGAGACGCCACGGGTGGTGCTCGTGACGAGCGCCGTCCAGGGCGAGGGCAAGTCGACGATCGCCGCCGGCCTCGCCCGCGCCGCCGCCTTCTCGGGCCAGCGCGTCGTGCTCGTCGAGCTGGACCTGCGGCGCCCGGCGTTCCAGCGGCTCTTCGAGGTGCCCACGGGCCAGCGCGGCCTCGCGAGCCTCCTGCAGGCCGAGGCGAGCCTCGACGAGGTCCTCGTGCACGGCCAGCCCAACCTCCCGACGCTCGACGTCATCCCCGCGGGCGGCATGCCGGCCCGCAGCGCCGAGCTGCTGAGCGGCCCGTACATGCGCCGCGTCCTCGACGACCTCGCCGGGCGCTTCGACGTCGTGGTCCTCGACTCCCCGCCGCTGCTCCCGGTCGCCGACACGCACGCGATCCTCGACGCCGAGCGCGTCGACACCGTCGTCGTCGTCGCCAAGGCGCACTCCACGACGCGCGATCAGGCGACGCGCGCCCGGATGATCCTCCTGCAGCACGGCCGCGCGCGGTACGGGCTCGTGGTCAACGCGCTGCGGGACGACCACGGCACCTACGGCTACGAGTACGACGTCTCGGCGACGTCCTCCAAGCCGTTCGCCGGGATGCTCGGCTCCCGCTCGAGCTGACCGCGCGGCCCGTTCCTGGTCGGCTGCCTGCACCGTGGCATCCGACGAACGTCCAGGCTAGGGCCGCCGCGCTCCGCCGGGGGGCCGTGGTGCCGAAGTAGGGGACAGCAGGAACCGCCGACGTCCTTCGGGACACCCGACTCGGCGGGCAGCACACCATCAAGTCAAAAGGCACCTCCGTCGTGAGGCGGGTCCGCAAAGCCAGGGGTCTCTCCGAGATCGGCCAGCTGCCAAGGGGGAACGATGTCCAGGTTCCGCGTTCGGGCCCTCGCGCCCGTCGCTCTCACGATGGCGGTCGCCATGACCGCCGGCGCCGATGCCTCGACCACGGGGCACGCCGCGTCCGCGGCGCGCACCGCCGACCGCGCGCTCGTGAGCTCCGCCCGCGGGCTCGAGTCCTGCCGCGTCGCCCGTC
>JAOPZO010000271.1 GCA_025964065.1 Solirubrobacterales bacterium
CGAGGCCGGACTGCGCCGCGGCTCCCGGGGGGAGCGCGAGCGCGGTGAGCACGAGGAGCAGCAGGACGGCGGGGCGGGGCACGCCGGAAGGGTTCCCGGCACCGCCCCGCGCTTCACCACCCGCAGCGCGTGGCCGCGCTCGACGGCGCGGCCCCCCTGGGAGAGGTCCAGCGGGCGCTGCACGGCGCCTCGCGCCGCCGGACTAGGCGGCCACCATCGCGAGCGCGTCCTGGGGGCGGACGAACTCGAGGTCCTGGTCGCGCGCGACGGGCTCGTAGGTGAGCCGGCCGGCCGCGACGTTCAAGCCGTCCATGAAACCGAGGTCTGCCCCGAGCGCGCCGTGCACGCCGTGGTCGGCGAGCTTCACGACGTAGGGCATCGTCGCGTTCGTGAGCGCGTAGGTGCTCGTGAGGGGCACCGCGCCCGGCATGTTCGCCACGCTGGAGTGCGTGATGCCGTCGACCTCGTAGGTCGGGTCCGTGTGGGTGGTGGCGCGACTCGTCTCGAAGCAGCCGCCCTGGTCGATGGAGACGTCCACGAGCACGGCGTTCCTCTTCATCAGCCCGAGCTGCTTGCGCGTGATGACGTGCGGCGCCTTCGCGCCGTGCACGAGGACCGCGCCGACGACGAGGTCGACCTCCGGGAGCAGCTCCTCGACCGCGAGGGTCGACGCGTACACCGTGGAGGCGCGCGAGTTGAGGATGTGGTCGAGGTCGCGCAGGCGGTCGATGGAGCGGTCGAAGACATAGGTCTCCGCGCCCATCCCGATCGCGACCTCCGCCGCGTTCTGGCCCACGACGCCGCCGCCGATGACCATGACCTTGCCCGCCGCGACGCCGGGCACCCCGCCGAGGAGCAACCCGCGGCCCCCGAGCGGCTTCTCGAGCATGAACGCCCCGGCCTGCGTGGCGATCTTGCCCGCGACCTCGCTCATCGGCGCGAGCAGCGGCAGGCGCCCGCGCGCGTCCGTGACCGTCTCGTAGGCGATGCAGGTCGCGCCCGAGTCGACCAGCCCGCGCGTGAGCTCCGGGTCCGGCGCGAGGTGCAGGTAGGTGAAGAGCGTCTGGCCCGCGCGCAGGCGCGCCACCTCGACGGGCTGCGGCTCCTTGACCTTCACGACCATGTCGGCCGCGGCCCACACGGCGTCGGCGTCCGGCAGCAGCGTCGCGCCCTGCGCCGCGTACTGCTCGTCGCTGATCGCCGAGCCCTCGCCCGCCCCGGCCTGGATGACGACCTCGTGGCCGTGCTCGACGAGCTCGCGGACACCCGCGGGGGTCATCCCGACCCGGTACTCGTCCGTCTTGATCTCGCTGGGGACGCCGACCTTCATGGCTGGGGGACCTCGTTCGTGTTGGTGGTGGTCGTGAACTCGCAGCCCCGGCGTTCGAGCTCGGGGAAGAGGGTGCTGTGGTGCAGCGCGCGCTCGGGCGGGTGAACGCCGGTGAGCGGGCCGAAGCCCGTCGCGTCGAGGAGCACCCCGCGGGCGAGGAGCCGCACGACGGCGGCCGCGACGGAGGCGGTGGCGACGACGCCGCCGCCGAGCTCCCAGGCCTCGTGCGGGCCCGTGAGCGCCGTGACGGTCAGGGTCGTCGGGACGCCGTCGCGCTCCCCGGTCACCTCGACGACCTGGGCGCTCGAGGTGCGCGCGCTGGGCGGCGCGATGGGTGGCGCGGCCGCGCCCTGGGCGATCTGCCGCAGGCTCGTCTCGACCCGAGGGGCGAGCGAGAGCCGGAAGTCCACGTCGCGGGCACCGAGCGAGGCGCCGAGCGTCAGCACCTCGGAGTGCAGCGTGTGGAGGGAGCCGCGGCGCCCGACGGGCTCCGGGAAGTCGACCTCGCCGCCGTCCGCGAGCGGCTCGAGGGCGATGTGCTCCCCGTCCCGCAGCACCATGGGCGGCTCGGAGAGCTCGTCGAGGAGCGTCTGCAGCGAGTACGGGAGCGAGACGCCCGGCGGCGGGTCGTCGTCGTGGCCGGCGCTCGCGCAGCGGACCCGGTGCACGACGTCGAGCTGCTCGGCGGCCATCGCCGCCATGACGTTCGTCCTGCCCGGGCCGGAGCCGCAGCCGAGCACGGCGAGCAGGCCCGCCTGCTCGAAGTCGGCGTGGAGGCGGAGCTGCTTCTCCGTCTCGTGGTAGAGGCCGCCGAGGTCGAGGTAGCTGCAGCCCGCGGCGAGCGCGGCGTCCATTGCCGCGAGGTTCACGCGGTAGTCCGCGGCGTTCACGAGGACGTCGATCCCCTCGAGCGCGAGCGTGAGCTGCTGGCGGTCCGTCGCGTCGACCGCCGCGATGTCCGCGCCGCCCGCCCGCGAGCGCTCACGGTCGAGCTCGGTGACGGAGCTCACGTCGTCCTGGGAGTCCTGCAGGTCACGGACGATCGCGCGGCCCATGAGGCCGGCCGCGCCGAGCACCGCGACCCTCACCGCCGCGCCCCGAAGACGCCCGCGCGGGAGCCGGCGCCGGCGATGTCGCGGCCGCGCAGCGCGAGCCAGAACTCGATGCGGTCGCGCGCCGAGCCGAGGTCGCGGCCCGTGAGCTCCTCGACCTTCCGGATGCGGTAGCGGAGCGTGTGGCGGTGGCAGTACAGCTTGCGCGCCGCCGCCTCCCACTGGCCGTTGGCCTCGATGAACGCCTCCAGCGAGCGCATGAGCTCGCCGCCGTAGTGCCCTTCGCCCTGCTCGATCGGGCCGAGCAGGGACTCGCAGAACAGCCGGAGCGCGTCGGAGTCCTGGAGGGAGAGCAGAAGTTGGAAGGAGCCGAGGTCGCGGTAGGTCGCGACCGCGCGCGGGGCGCTGCCGTTGTCGTTGGGCGACAAGGCGCCACCGAGCGCCCGGGCCTCGAGCGCGCAGCGCGCCTCGTGGTAGCCCTCGCGGGCCTGGGCGAGCGCGACGGCCCGCCCCACGCCGGCGGCCGGCGCCTCACCCAGCGCCTTCGTGACGCGCCGGTGGACGCGCTCGGCGAGCTCGAACAGCTCCTCGTCGAGGTAGCCCGGCATGAGCGCGACCGCCGACTCGTCCGCGACGGCGACGAGCGCGGAGACGGCCTCGTCGCGGAGCGCCTCGACCAGCGCCTCCTCGAGGCCCTCGCGCTGCTTGCGCCCCTCCGCGCGGAGGACGAGCGCGCTCAGCCGGCCGCCCAGGCCGAAGGGCTCGAGGCGGCGGGCGAGCTCCGGGCCCTCCACCTCGCCCGAGACGACCTCGGCGAGCACGTCGCCGGCCAGGCGACGCTCCGTGGTGTCGGCGACGCGGCGCCGCAGCAGCTCGAGCGCGATGGCGGTGACGGCCTGGTGGAGGACGAGGCGGTCGAACTCCGTGAGGCCGCCCCCGTCCTTGACCGCGACGAGCCACGCCTGCGGGAGGCGGGCCTGCGGCGTGTCGCCGACGGCGATGGGGAGCGCGAGCGCCTGGGCGGTGAGCTCGCCCGCGGCGGGGACGAAGCCCCGGGCGTCGCCGCGGCGCGTGCGCTCGCGGAGGTCGGCGGCGATCTCCTCGACGACCTCCTCGGGGATCGCGCGCCGGAAGGGGTGGCGGGCGAGGAGCTCGCCGCGGCCGTCGAACACGAGCGCGGTGGCGCCGACGAGGTTCGCGATGGCCTGGGCGACGGCGTCGAGCCCGCGCTCGGAGAGCACGATGCGCTGGAGGCGCTCCTGGGCGGCGATGGAGCGCTGGAGCACCGCGTACTGCTCGTTGACCAGGCGGGTGAACGCCTTCTCGGTCACCGCGATGAACGGCACGTCGTACGGGACCTCCACGAGCGGGAAGGCGCGCTCCTCCGCGGCCGCGACCATCGCCTCCGGCACCGTGTCGAGCCCGAAGCCGATGCCGACGCCGAGCCCGGCGAGGTTGTGGTCGGCGAGGCGGTGGACGTAGGCGCGCTGGGTCTCGGGGGTGTCGAGCCCCATGCCCGTCGTGAGCAGCAGCTCGCCGCCCGACAGCCACCGCGTCGGGTCGGTGAGCTCGGAGATGTGCACCCAGCGGACGGGGGACTCGAGCGCGGCCTCGCCCGCGAGGACGCGCACGTCGAGGTCCCGCAGGAGGTCGCGGACCGTCAGCAAGCGCGCGAGCCGGGGGTCGGGGTCACGCGAGCATCCGCCGCGTCGCCTCTTCGAGCACCGGCCGCAGGATGCCCTCGATCTCCTCGAAGTGCTCCGGGCCCGCGATGAGCGGCGGCGAGAGCTGGATCACCGGATCGCCGCGGTCGTCGGCGCGGCAGATGAGGCCGCGCTTGAAGAGCTCGCCGCTGAGGTAGCCGCGCAGGAGCGTCTCCGACTCGGGCTTCGTGAACGAGAGCTGCGTGTCGCGGTCCTTCACGAGCTCGATCGCCTGGAAGAAGCCGGCGCCGCGGACGTCGCCGACGATCGGGATGTCCCGGAGCGAGTCGAGCATGGCGCGGAAGTGCGGCTCGTTCTCGAGCACGCCCTCGTTGATGTGCTCCTCCTCGAAGACGTCGAGGTTCGCCATCGCGACGGCGGCGCACATCGGGTGGCCGCCCCACGTGAAGCCGTGCATGAAGCTGTTCGTCCCCTGGAGAAACGGCTCCATGATGCGGTCCGAGGCGATGACGGCGCCCATGGGCGCGTAGCTGCTCGTCAGGCCCTTCGCCGTCGTGATGATGTCGGGCTGGTAGTCGTAGCGCTGGGCGCCGAAGTAGTGCCCGAGCCGGCCCCAGGAGCAGATGACCTCGTCGGAGATGAAGAGGACGTCGTGCTCGTCGCAGATCTCGCGGATGCGCTGAAAGTAGCCCTCGGGCGGCGTGAAGCAGCCCCCCGCGTTCTGGACGGGCTCCATGATCACCGCCGCGACGGTGTCCGGGCCCTCGAACTCGATGCGCCGCGCGACCGCCTCGGCGAGGTTCTCGGCACCGTAGCCCGGGGGCAGGCGGTACAGGTTCGTGTTCGGCACGTGGCAGCCGCCGGGCATGAGCGGCTCGTAGGGCTGGCGGAGGTTCGTGATGCCCGTGGCGGCCAGGGCGCCCATGGAGGTGCCGTGGTAGGCGACCTCACGGGCGATGATCTTCGTCTTGTTCGGCTTGCCGTTGAGCTTGTGGAACTGGCGGACGAGCTTGATCGCCGACTCGACGCTCTCCCCGCCGCCGCTCGTGAAGAAGACGCGGTTGAGGTCGCCCGGGGCGAGGCCCGCGATGCGCGCGGCGAGCTCGATGGCGCGGGGGTGCGCGTAGCTCCAGTTCGTGAAGAACCCGAGCTCCTTGGCCTGGTCGGCGCCGGCCTGCGCCACGTCGGCGCGCCCGTGGCCGATGTTCACGCAGAAGAGGCTCGAGAGGCCGTCGAAGTACTTGTTGCCGTGCTCGTCCCAGACGTAGCAGCCGTCGCCCTTGACGATGATCGGGATCTCGGCGCCGTCGGCGTAGGACCCCATGCGGGAGAAGTGCATCCAGAGATGGCGCTTGGCCAGCTCCTGGAGGTTGCTCGAGCCCGTGGCGGGCGGGGCGGCGGGGGTGGCCATGTTGGATCCTCTCCTTGTCCGTTCCGTCGTCCCCATGGTCGAAGTGGACAACGCTACATGGGCGCGAGGGTAGTGGCGAGGGGTGTGCCGGTTCGGCGCATGCGCTCCCGGTAGGTTCGCCGTCATGGGACTCGCCTTCGACCGCTCGGGCTCCGGGGAGCCGCTCGTCCTCGTCCACGGTGTCGGGAGCCGCTGGCAGGTGTGGGACGCGGTGCGCTCCCGGCTCGCCGCCCACCACGACGTCATCGCCGTCGACCTGCCCGGCTTCGGCGCCTCCGAGCCCGACGGCACGGTCCCCGACGTCGAGTCGCAGGCCGTGCGGCTGGAGGCCTTCTTCGCCGAGCTCGGCCTCGAGCGCCCGCACGTCGCGGGCAACTCGATGGGCGGCGGGATCGCGCTGGAGCTCGCCCGGCGCGGGAGCATCGCCTCGGCCACCGCGCTCTCCCCCGTGGGCTTCTGGACCCCGAGGGAACGGGCGTTCGCGATCGGCTCGCTCAAGGCGACCCAGGGCCTGCTGCCCACGATCCGTCCGGCGCTGCCCCTCCTCGCCGCGACGGGCGTGGGCCGGACGCTCCTCTTCGAGCAGCTCTTCTTCAAGCCCTGGAAGCTCACGCGGGACGAGGTCGTCGCGACGGTCGACGCGTTCCTCGGCTCCGCCTCGACCCCCCGGGCGCTCGAGCTCTTCCGGGAGCACACGTTCCACGACGCGGACGAGCTGCGCGGCGTGCCGGTGACCGTCGCCTGGGGCGACCACGACTACCTGCTGCTCTCGCGCCAGCGCGACCGGGCGCGGGAGGTGCTGCCCTGGGCGCGCCACGTGGCGCTGCCGGGCTGCGGCCACGTGCCGATGGCGGACGACCCCGAGCTCGTTGCGACGGTGCTGCTGGCGGGGGCGCGGTCCGAGGGCCTTGGGGCCGGCTAGCCGGAGGGCGGGCGAGGAACTCGTCCAGGACTCGTGGACGGGCTCGCCAGGCGAGCCCCACGACGAAGGTCCGCTCAGGCCGAGGCGGGGACTGCGGCGCCGGAGGCGCGGGCGCCCTCGACGGAGGAGATCGGCGCCGGCATCAACGCGGCGGCGGCGATGACCATGACGAACGCGACAGCCTGGATGACGATGCCGAGGGCGTCGCCGGCCAGGGGGTCGCCGAAGACGATGATGCCGCCGGCGATGCAGGAGATGTTGGCCGCGGTGCCGGTGATGGCGATGACGGAGACCGCCTCGCCGTCCTGCAGGCCCTTGGCGGAGGCGTAGAACGCGACCACGGAGGCCGCGATGCAGACGACGAGCCACGGGGACATGAGGCCGCCGACGAGACCCGCGTCGCCGACGAGGCCGGTGAGCGCCTTGATCGCGACGTCGGAGACGCCGAAGAGCACGCCGCTGGCGGCGCCGAGCATCATGCCGTGGTGCTCGTGCCCGCCGAGGCCGGCGCGCGGCCCCAGGATGAGCAGGCCCCCCAGGAAGAAGAGCCCGGCCTCGAAGGCGATCATCGCCGTCGTGGAGAAGGAGGAGTGCGAGCCCGAGGCCTGCGGGAGCGTCGCGACGAGAAGCACGAGGCCCGTGCCGAGGAGCGCGAGGCCGATCCACTGCTTGCGACCGACGGCGATGCCGAAGAGCCGGTCGGCCATGACCGCGATCAGCACGACGCCGCCGGCGAGCACGACCTGCACGGTGCTCATGGGCGCCAGCGCCAGCGCGGCGACGTGGAAGATGAAGGCGCTCGCCGCGACGGCCATGCCGATCGCGAACCACTTCTGCGAGAAGAGGGACTTGCCGCTGCGGAGCGGGTGGCGGATGTCCACCGGGCACGCTTCACACGCGCCCTTGTGCTTCAGGAAGAAGCCCAGGTTGGTGACGACCGCGCACAGGAGCGCAAGCAGGATGCCGAGTTCGAGAGTCATAGGTGAGGGTGTGCAGCCGGGCCGGAGTCGGGTCGAGCCCGTGTGTGCGTCTGCGCTCCTCATCGGTCTCCCCCCCTGTGGGCTTGACCGATTCCCGCCGCCACGAGGACGGTAGCGAGATCGACCTAAAGAGAGGCTGAGGCATGTCATCTGGCACGATGACCGGCCCCTTGTGTGACGAATATCCGTTCCAGCAGGCCAAACCGCTCCTTCTCGTCGACGTCGACGGGGTCATCTCGCTGTGGGGCTGGGGCGAAGCCGAGCGTCCACACGGCGCCTGGACGCTCGTGTCCGGGATCGCCCACTACCTGTCTCGCGAGGCCGCGGCGCGGATCGCGGCGCTGCAGGACGCGTTCGAGCTCGTCTGGTGCACGGGCTGGGAGGACCGGGCGAACGAGCACCTCCCCCACCTCGTCGGCCTGGGGCCGCTCCCCCACCTCTCGTTCGAGCGCCGCATGGCCGGCGCGGCCTCGCACGGTCACTGGAAGCTCGCGGCGATCGACGCCCACGCGGGCCCGGAGCGACCCCTGGCCTGGATCGACGACGACCTCGGCCCGGCCTGCGAGGCGTGGGCCGCCGCCCGCCCCGGGCCGACGCTGCTCATCACGACCCTCCCGGCCGAGGGGTTCACCGCCGCGCAGGCGGCCGAGCTCCGCGCATGGGCCGCCGCGCGCGCCTGAGCCCG
>JAOPZO010000386.1 GCA_025964065.1 Solirubrobacterales bacterium
TCTCCGGCCGGCGCGCCGCCTTGGTCATCGGGTTGAGGATCACCCCGTCGTAGACCCACGAGGAGCAGTCGCGCTGGAAGAGGAAGTTCGGCAGCGGCGGCAGCACCATGTCCAGCGGATCGGAGGCGCCGTAGAAGAGCCCCGCACCGTCCCCGAGGTCGTCCTTCGTCATGCCGCCGATCAGGAAGTTCGAGACCTCCCGGTCGTTCGCGGCGTCCGCCCACTCCCGGCCGCTGCGGGCGAGGTACTGGCCGACCTGGCGCTCCCGGAGCACCTGGTCGAGCAGCCAGCGCTTGCCCTCGGGCACCGCGAGCGTCTCCAGGAGGAGGTCCTCGGCGTCGAGGACCTCGACGTCGCGCTCCCGCAGGACCTGCACGAAGGCCGCGTGCTCCACCTTGGCCTTGCGCACCCAGATGACGTCGTCGAAGAGGAGCCCCGCGGCGTTCTCCGGCGTGAGGCGCCGCTGCTCGAGCCCGGGCCGGTGGACGATGACGCGGCGGAGCTTGCCGACCTCGGAGTCGACGCTGAAGGTGCGGGGGGTGGCTGCGGTGCTCATGAGACGGTGGCTCCGATCACGACGAAGGCGAGGCTGATCCCCAGGGCGATGCCGAAGAACGGCATGACGAAGCGCAGGAACTGGTCGTACCGGATGCGGCACAGGGCGATGGCGCCCATGACCACGGCCGAGGTCGGGGTGATGAGGTTCACGAGGCCCGAGGCGCTCTGGTAGCCGGTCACCGCGATGGAGCGCGGCACCTCGGCGAAGTCCGCCAGGGGACCGAGGATGGGCATGACGAGCGCGGCGTGCCCCGAGGACGACGGGACCAGGAACGCGATCGGCAGGTTGACGAGCAGCAGGACCGCGCCGAAGACCCCGCTCGAGGTGCCGGACACTGCCCCCTCCGTCCAGTGCAGGATCGTGTCGGTGATGTCCGCGTTCTTCATCACCACGGTCACCGCGCGGGCGACGACGATGATCAGCGCGGCGCCGAGGAAGTCCGAGGCGCCGGAGAGGATCGCGTTCACCGTGCCCTCCTCGCCGAGCCGGCCGACCATGCCGACGACGACGGCCATCACCAGGAAGAGGACGGTGGCCTGCGCGAAGAAGAACGCGGTGAACGTCGGCAGCGGGAAGCCCACGGAGAAGATGCTCTGGGAGATGTCCTCCCAGGGCACGAAGCCGTAGATGAGGACGAGGAACGCGAAGGCGAAGAGCCCCAGGACGACCTTCTGGCGGCCCGCGAGCGGCGCGACGTCCCTCGCGGCCTCGTCGGCGAGCTTCAGCCCGGCCGAGCCCATGCCCTCCACCCCCAGCGCGGAGCGCCTCGGGTCGGCCTTCACCCGGTGCGCGTACCGCAGCACGTAGGCGATGGCGGCGCCGACGATCGCGACGAACATCGCCACCCGGAGCCCGATCCCGTCGCCGACGCCGATGCCCGCCGCGTCGGAGGCCACCCCGGTCGCGAACGGGTTGACGGTCGACGCCAGGACCCCGGAGCCGGCACCCAGGAAGACGATGCCGAAGCCGGTCATGCGGTCGAAGCCCAGCCCGAGCGCGAGCGGGACGAGGAGGACGAAGAAGCCGAGCGACTCCTCGGCCATGCCCTCCGTGGTTCCCGCGAGGGCGAACACGGACATGAGCACCACGATCAGCAGCGACGGGCTGTGCCGGAAGCGCACCGCGAGGCGGCCGATGCCGGCCTGGATCGCCCCGGTTCGCATCGTGACGCTGATGAACGCGCCGATCGCGAGGACGAAGAAGAAGATCTGCGCGGCGCCGTAGAGGACGCCGGAGTTGTCGACGGAGATGTTCCCCGCCTCGTCCTCGATCCCGTACAGCCCGTTCGTCGGTGCGTTCCACAGCTTGTAGAACTGGTGCGCGAGGCCCTTGTCCGTGTCGACCTCCGCGTAGGTCCCGGGGACCGGCCCGCCGGTCTCGGCGCTGATCTCGTAGGCGCCGGAGGGGATCACGAACGAGGCTGCCCACACGACGAGGAGCACGGCGGCGAGCACGGTGAAGGCGGTCGGGAACCACCGCGGGCCGCCGCCCTCGGGCGGCTCCTCGACGCGGGGCGGCTCGGGCGGCTCGACGATTCCCGGCGGGTGGTCCTGGGCGATGGCCATGGCCCCAACCTGCTCGAGCGCCCCGCCTGGCACCAGCGCGCTCGGCCACGGCATGAGTGCGGGAAAACCCCCAGGGGCACCTGCGCGTCCGCGGCGACGATCACCGCATGGTCCTCCCGCCTCCCTCCTCCCCCCTCGTCGTGGTCGCGCTCGGCGGCAACGCCCTGCTGCGCCGCGGCGAACCTGCGACCGCGGAGAACCAGCAGCAGGCGGCGCGGGCGGCGGCGGCGATGCTGGCGCCGATCTCGAAGCGCACGCGCCTCGTGGTGACGCACGGCAACGGGCCGCAGGTCGGGCTCCTGTCGCTCAAGGAGGACGCCTACGCGGACGGTGCCCCGTACCCCCTGGACGTCCTGGACGCCGAGACGGAGGGCCAGATCGGCTACGTCCTCGAGCTCGAGCTCGACAACGCCATCGACCACCAGGAGACCGTGACGGTGATGACCCGGGTGCTCGTCGCGGCCGCCGACCCCGCCTTCGAGGACCCCACGAAGTTCATCGGCCCGGTGTACGACGAGCGGCGGGGCCGGGAGCTCGCGCTGGAGCGCGGCTGGACGGTCAAGCCGGACGGCGCGGGCTGGCGGCGCGTCGTCGCCTCACCCGAGCCGCTCGAGATCGTGCAGCTCGGGGCGATCCAGCACCTCGTCGCGGGCGGGTTCCTCACGGTCTGCGTCGGGGGCGGCGGCGTCCCGGTCGTCGCGGACGGCCCGGGCCACCGCGGGGTCGAGGCCGTCGTCGACAAGGACCT
>JAOPZO010000387.1 GCA_025964065.1 Solirubrobacterales bacterium
GAGCACCTCCGGCACGAGGTCCGCGTCCTTCATGAGCTCCCGCAGGACCTTCGCGTCACGGAGGTCCCCGAGCAGGATCGCCCCCGCGAGCCGGCCGTCCGCGCCGACGAGCAGCCGGCGGTAGCGCCCGCGCCGCGTGTCGAGCGCGAGCACCTCCTCGTCCGTGTCCCGGTGCGTGACCCGGCCGCAGCAGAAGAGCTCGATTCCCGCGACCTTCAGCGTCGTGGCGGGCGGCGCGCCCAGGAAGGCGGCGGGCTGCCCGGCGAGGGACGCACCGAGCACGCGCGCCTGCTCGAGCAGCGGCGACCACAGGCCGTAGACCGCGCCGCGGTGCTCCGCGCACTCCCCGACCGCCCGCACGCCCGGGGCGCTCGTCCGGAGCTCGTCGTCGACCATGACGCCGCGGCCGACCTCGAGGCCCGAGGTGCGGGCGAGGTCGACCTCGGGGCGGATCCCCGCGGCCACCACGACGAGCTCGGCGGGCAGCTCGGTGCCGTCCGCGAGCACGACGCGCTCCACGCGCCCCTCCCCCGCGAGCTCGGTGGTCCGCGCGCCCGTCCGCACCGCGATGCGCAGATCCCGCAGCGCGCGCTCGAGCAGCGACGCCGCGGGGCCGTCGAGCTGGAGCTCCATGAGCTGGTCGGCGAGGTGGACGACCGTCACCCGCATACCCCGCTCGCGGAGCGCGCGCGCCGCCTCGAGCCCGAGCAGGCCGCCCCCGACGACCACCGCGTCCCGGCCGCGCGCGGCGCCGTCGAGGATCGCGCGGCAGTCGGCCCGGGTGCGGAACACGTGCACGCCGGGGAGCTCCGCCCCGGGCACGGGCGGGACGAACGGGCGCGAGCCCGTCGCGAGGACGAGGTCGTCGTAGGCGAGGACCTCGCCGTCCGCGAGCTCGACGGTCCGAGCGGCCGTGTCGACCCGGCGGGCGCGGACGCCGAGGCGCAGCTCGATCGCGCGCTTCGCGAACCAGTCGGGGTGCCGGAGCGCGAGCTCGCCCTCGCCGACGGCTCCCGCGAGCACCTGCGAGAGCATCACGCGGTTGTACGGCGCGTCGTCCTCGGCGCCGACGAGCGTGATCTCCCACGCCTCGGGCGCGGCATGCGCGAGGAGCGCCTCGATGCTCGCCATCGCCGCCATCCCGGCGCCGACGACGACCAGGCGGCGCCGCACCGCGGCGCCCCCGGCGGGCTCGCCGGCGCGCACGGGCTCCACCCGCACCGCGCTCGCCTTGAGCTCGGCCTGCCGGGAGATCGGGTCGATCGCCCGGGTCACGACGCCGTTCAGCGCGCCCGCGCCCGGTGGCAGGTGCAGCGCGCCCCAGTGGAACGGCGCGAAGGCGACGCCCTCGCAGACCTCGTCGCTCACGCGGGCCCGGAGCCTCGCCCGGCCGCGGCGGGAGCGCACGACCACCAGCTCGCCGTCGGCCACCCCGGCGCGCTCGGCGTCCGCGGCGTGCAGCGCGAGGTACTGCTCGGGCTCCGCCGCGAGCAGCTCCTTCGAGTGCCCCGTGCGGGTCATCGTGTGCCACTGGTGCGCGACGCGCCCCGTGGTGAGCACGAGCGGGTGCTCGGCGTCCGGCGCGTCGGCGGGCTCGGTGTGCGGGGTCGGGACGAGCTGCGCGCGGCCGTTCGATGTCGCGAAGCGACGGCCGGCGTAGAGGCGCTCCGTCCCGGAGTGGTCCTCCCCCTGTGCGCCGCGGGCCGGGATCGGCCACTGCAGCGGACCCTCGCGCCTCAGGCGCTCGTGGGAGAGCCCGGTCTGGTCGCAGAGCCGGCCGTCCGTCGTGGCCACGTACTCCGCGTGGACCTCGGCGGCGGTGCTCCAGCCGAACTGCTCCGCGTGGCCGAGCGCGCGGCCGACGCGGGCGAAGACCTCCCAGTCCGGGAGCGCGCCGCCCGGCGGGTCGACGAGCTTGCGCAGCAGCGTGACCCGGCGGTCCGAATTCGTCTGGGTGCCCTCCTTCTCCCCCCACTGCGCGGCCGGGAGCACGACGTGCGCGAGCGCGCTCGTCTCCGTCGGGTGGTAGGCGTCCTGCACGATGACGAGCTCCGCACGGCGCAGGGCGGCCGCGAACCGCGCCGCGTCGGGCTGGGAGACGACGGGGTTGGTCGCGACGATCCAGACGACCTTGACCCTGTCGGCCTCGAGCGCGTCGACGAGCTCGGTCGAGGGGATGCCGGGCGCGGGCGAGATCCCCGGCGCGTCGGCGGGGATGCCCCACAGCCGCCGCATCTCGGCGCGGTCGTCGGGGTCGGAGACCTTGCGGTAGCCCGGGAGGAGGTGCGCGAGCCCACCGGCCTCGCGGCCGCCCATCGCGTTGGGCTGGCCCGTGAGCGAGAGCGGCCCGGTGCCCGGGCGCCCGATGTTGCCCGTGGCGAGGCAGAGGTTCAGGAGCGCGCGGTTCTTCAGCGTGCCGACCGTCGACTGGTTCGCCCCCATCGACCACAGGACCATCGCGCGGCGGGCGCCGCCGAAGGCGCGGGCCGTCGCGACGATCTGCTCCGCGGGGACCCCGCAGACCTCGGCGGCGCGCTCGGGCGTCCAGGCCGCCGCGGCGGCGAGGGTCGCCTCGGCGCCCTCGGTGTGGCGGGCGAGGAAGGCGCGGTCGAGGAGGTCCTCGCGGTCCATCACGTGCAGGAGCGCGGAGAGCAGCGGGAGGTCCGCGCCCGGCCGCACCCGGAGGTGGGCGTCGGCGGCCTCGGCGGTCGGGGTGCGGCGCGGGTCGACGACGATGAGTTTCGCGCCCTCGGCCTGCCGGGCGCGGACCTTCGACCAGACGATGGGGTGACAGGCGGCGGTGTTGGAGCCGAGCACCAGCATGCAGTCGGTCTGCGCGAGGTCGGCGTACGCGGACGGCGGGCCGTCCGAGCC
>JAOPZO010000391.1 GCA_025964065.1 Solirubrobacterales bacterium
GCGAGGACGAGCGCCCGGCGGCGGCGGCTCATCCCGCCGGGGCCTCGGCGACCGGATGGCGGCAGGCCGGCAGCTCGAGGACGAGCCGGGCGCCCTGCGACACCGGCGCGGTGGCGACGCAGCCGCCGTGCCGCTCGGCGATCTCCGCGGCGATCGCAAGCCCGCGCCCCCGGCTGCCGCGGCCCCCGTGCGCGCGACGGGTGAGCTCGCGGAGCCCCGCGGGGAGCCCCGGCCCCTCGTCGGTCACCTCGACGCAGACGCGGTCCCCCACGCGGGCCACGCGCACCTCGATGCGGCCACCGCCGTGCTCGAGCGCGTTCCCGACGAGGTTCGCGGTGGCCTGGGCCAGCCGCAGCCGGTCCGCGCGCACGAGGGCTGCCACCGCGGGCTCGCGCAGGTGGAGCTCGCACCCGCGCGCCTCGGCGGCCGCCCGCCAGCTCGTCGTCTGCCGCCGGAGGAGCGCACCCACGTCGACGGCCTCCGGGGCGTCGAGCGCCCGCTCGCCCGCAGGGGCGACGGCGAGGTCGGCGAGCGCCCGCGCCGCGCGCCACAGCTCGTCCTCGACGGCGGCGACCGGCACCCCGCGTCGGCCGAGGCCGTGCAGGGCGAGATGCGCAGCGGTCAGCGGGCCGCGCACCTCGTGGCAGGCCCGGGTCACGAGCTCGGCACGGGCGGACGCCGCGCGCCGCTCCCGCGCGAGGAGCACGAGCGCGACGACGAGGCCGAGCGTCGGCAGGAGCGTGAGCATCACGCCGGCCCGTCCACGAGTCGGTAACCGACGCCCCACACGTTCACCACCGCGCACGCCCCCGCGGCGGCGAGCTTCTGCCGCAGGCGGCACGCGTGCGAGTCCAGGGTCCGGGTCGAGCCGGGCGACCGGAAGCCCCAGACGGACCGGAGCAGCTCGTCCTTGGTGAAGACGCGCGTCGGGTCCGCCGCAAGGGCACGCAGGAGCGCGAACTCCTTCGCCGCCAGGTCGACGGGCCGGCCGTGGACCCGGACGATGCGAGTCGCCGGGTCGAGCTCGACCGGCCCCGAGCGCAGGCGGGTGCGGGCGGGCCGGTCGTCCGCCCGCCACAGCAGCGCCGCGAGGCGGGCCCGCAGCTCGGGATAGGAGTACGGCTTGGGCAGGACGTCGTCGGCGCCCTGCTCGAACGCCCGGAGCCGGTCGACCTCCGCGGAACGGCCCGAGAGGACGAGCACCGGCGTCCGCGGGTCGACGGAGGCGCCCAGGCCGTCCGCCGCGCGCACGTGGCGGATGAGCTCGAGCCCGGAACCGTCGGGCAGGTGCACGTCGGCGAGCAGGACGTCCGGGTAGCTCGAGGCGAGGAGGTCGAGCCCCCCGCGCACGTCGGGCGCCGCCAGCACGGCGTAGCCGTCCGCGGCCAGGTTGTCGGTCAGGAACGCCCGGGTCGGGGCGTCGTCCTCGACGACGAGGACGGTGGCTGCGCTGTCGCTGTCGGTCATGTCCCGACTAGGCCCGCGCGGCGGCCCGCGGGTCTGCTTCTGGCGCGTTACCGCTCGCTGATGCGGCGTCCGGGGTTATGGAGCACGACGGTCGGGGCGCGAACCCTTCCCCTGCAACAACGCGTGCACGCTCGCGGTCGGGGAGGGGTGCGGCCGTAGGATGCCGCCTTCGGCCCGGCGGGCCCCGGGAACCTCCCGGGCGGCAGGGCCGCTTCCACATGCACACTGAGAAACGCGGCAACTACGACTCCGGAGAGGACTTCGTCCTCGAGTACGGCGAGCTCCGGTTCACCTTCAACGAGCGGGACTTCGCCGAGCGGTGCGAGCAGGCCGCGCTGAAGCTCGGCTTCGTCGTCGCCCGCCTGGACGAGTGGGAGGTCGAGGACCTCGTCAACCTCGCCGTCAACGGCGAGATCCAGGATCCCGCGTCCTCCCTCGGGGAGCACGTGAACGACTGCTGGCCCGAGCTCGTCGGGCCGAGCGACCGGAGCCTGGTCCACTGGCTGCGCCGGCTCGTGTTCCGCTCCGCCTGGCTGGACCAGCGCGTGAAGGAGGGGGAGCTCGACGTCGCCTTCGACGCGGTCGCCCAGTCCTTCACCTATGTGCAGCCCGATCGCGGCGGCGAGCCGGTCGAGCTGGCGCCCGAGCCCTCCTGGGGCCGGGTCTCCTACGCGCCGCGGTAGGTCGTACCGCGTACCCGGGCCGGGCGAAGGAGATCGAGGCCGCCCGCATCGAGCCCAGCGCGGCTCCGGCGGTTCGAGCGGGGTGACCGGACCTTCGTCACGAGGGCCTCGTTCCCGTTCCAGTCGCGCGGCGTCCTCGGGCGGGCCGGAACGACGACGGGCGGCGCCGGAGCGCCGCCCGTCGGGCCTGCAGGTGCTGCGGGGCGTCAGCCCAGTGCGGCGACGCGCGCCTGCGCGATGGCGTCCGCGCCGGCGTCGCCCACGAGGAGCTCCGGGCGCAGGGTGCCCGAGGCGACCAGGTCGAGCGCCGGCAGGCGGCCCGTCGAGGTGAGCTCGGCGTCGAGGGCGATGACCGTGGTCTCGCCGCCGATGGCGTCCGGGGCGGTCGCGATGACCGTGAGCGAGCCGCCGTCGACGATCGCCCGGGCCGCCGCGAGGACGCGGCGCGCGACGGGCGCGGGGACCGCGGCGAGCGAGTCGACGAGCACGACGGCGTGGCCGCCGCGCACCGCGACGCGCTTCGCGGTGTCGATCGCGCGCTCGATGGCCTGGGCCTGGGCGTCCGGGGAGCTCGCGAGGCCGAGGGCGACCACGGGGGTCACGCCCTCGGGCGCGTCACGCAGCTCCTCGGGCCGCACGCCGACGTACACGAGGGAGACCTCGAGCTCGTCCTGGGTGGCGAGCGCACCGGCGAGGCGCTTGAGCGCCTCGGTCTTGCCGGCACGGGCGCCGCCCGTGATCGTCACGCGGGAGCCGCGGCCGATCGGGGTGAGCCACTCGATCGCCTTCAGCGTCGCGTCCTCGGAGCCCAGCGCGAAGCGCTCGGACGGGAACGCGCAGGCGAGCTCGTCCCACGGGGTGCCCTCGACGACCTCGTCGGCGGGGCGCTCGTTGATCGTGTCGATGCGGATCAGCGACGGGTAGCGCTCGGAGCGGCGCGGCGCGCGGGTCGGGCCCGAGATGGCGTCGCCCGAGACGAGCTCGCAGCGGCGCACCTGCGCGGCCGAGATGTAGACGTCGTCGTCCGACGGCTCCGGCGGGGAGACGCGCAGGAAGCCCGAGCCGTTGCCGAGGAGCTCGACGACGCCGTTGACGACGACGCCCTCCTCCGTGCCTTCCTCCGACGAGGAGCGCTCGTCGCGACCGTTGCCACGGCCGCCGCGCGGCTCGCGCTCGCCGCGGG
>JAOPZO010000383.1 GCA_025964065.1 Solirubrobacterales bacterium
CACGGGAGGTCCCGGGCGCCCGTCGCGTACCAGGCGAGGAGCGCGGCCTGCAGGGGCTCCACCGCGGGCCGCCTCAGCCGTCGAGGTGCTCGACGAGGACCGCGGTGGCGGTGCGCAGCCGGGCGGAGACCATCCGGCCGAGCTCGAAGAGCACCGCGCGCCCGAGGGCGGGCTCGGCCGCGGCGAGCGCGTCGAACGCCGCGGGCGTGAGGCGCAGGACGTCGACGTCCGTGGCCGCCCGGAGCGTGACGGAGCGCGGGAGGCCGTCGAGGAACGCGAGCTCGCCGACGACCGTCGGCGCCTCCACCTCGTGCAGGGCGTGCGCCTCCCGCTCGCCGCCGAGCACCTCGAGCCGCCCGCCCACGAGCAGGAAGAGGTCGCGGTCCGTTCCGCCCTCCTCCACCAGCAGCTCCCCGGCGGGGACGCGCTCGCGGACCGTGGCCCCCACGAGCAGCCGCCAGTCCCGCTCGCTGCCGTGCGCGAGGAAGACGAAGCTGCCCTGCTGCGCGCGGGATCGCGGGGACGTCATCTGCCCGAGGCTACCCCCGCCCGCGGCGCGCTCACACGGGCTCGATCGTCACCCCGGTCGTGTTCTGCATCGCCCGGAGCTCCTTCTGCAGGTCGCGCAGCTCGTCACGCAGGCGGGCCGCGTACTCGAACTTCAGCTCGTCGGCGGCCTGCAGCATCTCCTCCTCGAGCTCGATGATCGTCTTCTCGAGCTCGGAGGTGCCCATGCCGTCCGTCTTGACCTTCTTGCGGTCCGAGCGGCGCTTGCCCTTGGGCGTCTTCCCCTCGGCCTGCAGGAACTCGGCGATGTCCGAGATCCCCTTGACGATCGAGGCGGCCGTGATGCCGTGCTCCTCGTTGTACGCGAGCTGGATCGCGCGGCGGCGATCGGTCTCGCTCAGCGCGACCCGCATCGCCTCGGTCTCCTTGTCCGCGTACATGACCACGCGGGAGTCGACGTTGCGGGCGGCCCGGCCGATGGTCTGGATGAGCGAGGTCTCCCCGCGCAGGAAGCCCTCCTTGTCCGCGTCGAGGATCGCGACGAGCCCGACCTCGGGGATGTCCAGGCCCTCGCGGAGCAGGTTGACGCCGACGAGCACGTCGTACTCGCCGAGCCGCAGATCGCGGATGATCTGGATCCGCTCGAGCGTGTCGATCTCCGAGTGGAGGTAACGGACCTTGAAGCCCATCTCGAGCAGGTAGTCCGTGAGGTCCTCGCTCATCTTCTTCGTGAGCGTCGTGACCAGGACGCGCTGGCCCTTGTCGACGATGAGCCGGCACTCGTTCATCAGGTCGTCGATCTGGTTGCGCGTCGGGCGCACGTCCACGGGCGGGTCGACGATGCCCGTCGGGCGCACGATCTGCTCGACGATGTGCTTCGAGTGGGCGCGCTCGTACTTGCCCGGGGTGGCGGAGACGAAGACGATCTGGGGCGTGATCTCGAGGAACTCGTCGAACTTCTGCGGGCGGTTGTCCATCGCGCTCGGCAGCCGGAAGCCGTAGTCGACGAGGGTGCTCTTGCGCGAGCGGTCCCCCTCGAACATGCCGCCGATCTGCGGCACGGTCTGGTGGGACTCGTCGAGGAAGCAGACGAAGTCCTCGGGGAAGTAGTCGATGAGGCAGTAGGGCCGCGAGCCGCGCGGGCGGCCGTCGAGGATGCCCGAGTAGTTCTCGATGCCGTTGCAGAAGCCCATCTCCTTGAGCATCTCCATGTCGTACTGCGTCCGCTGGCGCAGCCGGTGGCTCTCGAGGAGCTTGCCCTGGGCCTCGAGCTCGGCGCAGCGCTCGTTGAGCTCCCGTCCGATCTCGGTGACCGCCGCCTCGACCGTGCCCTCGCGCACGTTGTAGTGCGAGGCGGGCCAGATCGCGATGTGCTCGAGATCGTCCTGGACGAGCTCGCCCGTCAGCGGGTCGAACTCCTGCAGGCGCTCGATCTCGTCGCCGAAGAGCGTCGCGCGGTACGCGGTGGAGTCCGAGTACGCCGGGAAGATCTCGAGCGACTCGCCGCGCACGCGGAAGGTGCCGCGGCCCAGCGCGACGTCGTTGCGGGTGTACTGGATCGCCACGAGCTTGCGGAGCAGCCCGTCGCGGTCGATCGTCGCGCCCTTGACGAGGTTCTGGAGGTTGTCGTCGTAGGTCTCGGGCGAGCCGAGGCCGTAGATCGCCGAGACCGAGGCGACGATGATCACGTCGCGACGGGCGAAGAGCGCGGCGGTCGCGGCGTGCCGGAGCCGGTCGACCTCCTGGTTGATCGCCGAGTCCTTCTCGATGTACAGGTCCTTGCTCGGGCCGTACGCCTCGGGCTGGTAGTAGTCGTAGTAGGAGACGAAGTACTCGACGGCGTTGTCGGGGAAGAACGTCCGGAACTCGTTGCAGAGCTGCGCCGCGAGCGTCTTGTTGTGCGCCATGACGAGCGCGGGCCTCTGGAGCTCGGCGATCGTGGCCGCCATGGTCATGGTCTTGCCCGTGCCCGTCGCGCCCAGGAGCGTCGTGTAGCGGTTGCCGGCCCGGACGGACGCGGCGATCTCCCGGATCGCCTTGGGCTGGTCGGCGGCGGGGGTGAAGGTCGTGTCCAGGCGGAACGCGGGCATCGACCTGAGGGTAGAGCCGCTCCAGGCCGGGAGGGGCCCGCAGTCCGGAGCCGGGCGCGGATGTTCACGGCGCGCAGTGGGTATGGGCGATCGCCATGTCCGCCGCCGACCCCCCGCAGCGCGGCCCGTGGGCCCGCAAGCCCGTCGAGCAGCTCGTCGCCGAGACCGAGGACGGCGGCGGGCTCAAGCGCGCCGTCGGCGCCCTCGACCTCACGGCGCTCGGGATCGGCGCGATCATCGGCACCGGGATCTTCGTGATCATCGGCGAGGCGATCGAGCTGAGCGGGCCGGCGATCATCCTGTCGTTCCTGCTCGCCGGGATCACCTGCGTCTTCAGCGCCCTGAGCTATTCCGAGCTCGCGTCCTCGATCCCGGTGGCCGGCTCGGCCTACACCTACGGGTACGCGACGCTCGGCGAGCTCGCGGCCTGGATCCTCGGCTGGGACCTGATCCTCGAGTACGGCGTCTCGGTCGCCGCCGTCGCCGTGGGCTGGGGCGGCTACCTGCAGGACCTCCTGGCCTCGGTGTTCGGGCTCGAGCTGCCCGACTCGATCGCCGGGCCGCCCGGGGACGGCGGCACCGTGAACCTCCCGGCGGTCGCGCTCGTGCTCGGCGTCGCCTCGCTCCTGGCCTACGGAGTCAAGGAGAGCGCCCGCGCGAACACCGTGATGGTCATCTTCAAGGTCTCGATCCTCGTCGCGTTCGTGGTGGTCGGGCTTCTCTCGTTCGACGGCGGGAACCTGGAGCCGTTCGCCCCCGACGGCTTCGGCGGCATCGAGAGCGCCGCGGCGGTCATCTTCTTCGCCTACATCGGCTTCGACGCGGTCTCCACCACGGGCGAGGAGGCGAACAAGCCCTCGCGGGACCTGCCCATCGCGATCATCGGCTCGCTCGTCATCGCCACCGTCCTCTACATCCTCGTGGCGCTGACCGCCGTCGGCCTCGCATCCCAGAAGGAGCTCGCGGGCTCCGACGCGCCGCTCACCGACGCGCTCCGCGCCGGCTCCGGCATCGGCTCCTGGGCGGGCGACCTCCTGTCGCTCGGCGCGCTCGTCGCGATCACGAGCGTCGTGCTCACGGTCCTCTACGGCGCGACCCGCATCATCTTCACGATGGCCCGCGACGGGCTCTTCCCGCGGAGCTTCACGAAGCTGAACCAGCGGCGGGTGCCGGCCCGCCTGACGCTCGGTCTCGGCGGCTTCGTCGCGCTCATCGCCGCGTTCGTGCCGCTGAGCGCGATCGCCGAGCTCGTGTCGATCGGGACGCTGTTCGCGTTCCTCGTCGTGAACCTCGGGGTGATCCTGCTGCGCCGCACCCAGCCCGAGCTCCCCCGGCGCTTCCGGGTGCCGCTCGTCCCGCTGCTGCCCGGCATCGGCGCGGCGCTCTGCGTCTACCTCATGCTCCAGCAGCCCCTCGTGACCTGGGGCCGCTTCGGCCTGTGGATGCTGGCCGGGCTCCTCGTCTACCTCTTCTACGGCCGCACGCACTCGCGGCTGCAGCGGGGCCAGGCACCCCGGACCGGGAGCTACCGCTAGGGCCTCGGCGCCGGGCCGAGCGCGTAGCTCTCCGGCAGGACCTGCGTGAAGCGCCCGGCCTTGCCCGCGAACGGGAACGGCTGCTGCTCGCGGCAGGCGGGCGAGGCGGGTGTGCCGGACTGGTTGTCCTTCTCCCCGCCCGAGTTCTTGCAGTCGAAGGAGGCGATGATGAGCTTCCGCGCCCCCTCCTGCCCGACGAGGGACAGCGGGTTGATGTAGGCGTTGCCGCGGTTGGAGGCCAGGCGGTTCGGGGCGATCGCGACCGTCTCGGTCCCCTGGGGGCCGAACTGGCGCAGGTAGTGCCCGGGCGCCCCGGGCGTCGCCGAACCGGTGCGGGCCGCGGTGGCCACGCCGAGGTTCGCGAAGACGTCGGAGAGCGTGTGCTGGTGCTGCCCGACCCAGTCCAGCAGCGGGTTGACCTCCCCGAGGAACGGCCCGAGCTGCCCGAGCAGGGGCCGCAGGCCGTCGAAGAGCTCGCGCGAGGCCGGGAGGCTCGTGCGCGACGCCCGCAGCAGCGGGCCGAGCCGCTCGTAGAGGCGCTGCAGGTCCGGCGCGAGGTCACGGACGGACTCGAGCGTCGGGCCGAGGTCCTCCAGCGCCGGCGTGAGCTCGCGGACCAGGGGCCGCGTGTCGACGGCGAAGCGCTCCAGGCGCCGGGAAGTCGCCCGCGACTCGTCCAGGAACGTCGGGAAGACCTGCCAGAGGTCGGCGAAGGACTCGCGCTCGCGCTGGATCGCGGTGAAGACGGTGTCCGAGTTCGTGACGAGTGCGGAGAGCTGCTCCTCCTTCTCGGTCAGCGCGCCGAACACGACGCCCGTGTTGCGCACGAAGCCGCCGAGCGCGTCCCTGCGGCGGTCGAGCACGTCGAGCAGGTCGCCGCCCGCGCTGACGAAGCCCGGCAGGTTGCCGATCGCGTCGTTGAGGTCCCGCCCCCGCCCGTCGAGCGACACGGCGAGGTCCTTCTGCCAGGTCTGGAACGCCTTGCGGGTGACGGGGTCGAGCGCGTCGAGGATCTCGTCGAGCTGGACCGTCTCGCCGACCCGCCGGTTCTCGAGCCGGCCGCCGTCGGGCACCGGAGCGGCGTCCGGGCTGCCGAGCGTCATCTCGACGTAGGTCTCCCCGAGCAGCGACTTCGAGCGCAGCTGCGCCCGCGCGTCGGAGGCCAGCGGCGCGTACTTCGGCTCGAGCTCGAGGACCGCGAGCGTCCGGTTGCCCGCGGGGTCCAGGCGCTTCTCGCGGACCTTGCCCACGGTGATGCCCGCGACCTGGATCTCCGCCTCGACGCCGAGCTGCGGGGCTTCCGCGAAGGAGACCTCGACCCGGTAGCCCTTGGGCTGCAGCGGCACGGCGCCGCCGAAGGAGATCCACAGGAACGTGAACAGCCCGAAGCACGACAGCGCGAAGAGCGTCATCGTCGCGATCCGCAGGAAGGTCGGTGCCTGCTTGACCACTAGCGCGCCTCCTCCTTCTCGGCGGCCCGCAGCTTCGCGCGCTCGCGCTCGGCGCGGCGGGCCGCCCGGGCGACCGCGG
>JAOPZO010000400.1 GCA_025964065.1 Solirubrobacterales bacterium
GAGCGGCTGGAGAAGTCGGCGACCTGACGGCGCCCGGCACCGTCAGCGTGCGCGCCAGGCCGGCCCGAGCGGGTCCGCGCTGCGCCACAATGCGGTGCTCGTGCTCCGTCGGTTCCGCCGATCGCTGCTCGCGCTGACCCTCGTCGTCGCCGGCTCCCCCTCGACGCCCGCCCGGGCGCAGGAGCCCGTGCCCGCACCCGTGGCGGTCGCGAGCGGCTGGTCCTTCCACCCGGACGCCGGCGACCGCGGCCTCGCCGAGGGCTGGGCCACCCGCCCGCCCGCCCGGGGCTGGGCGCCCGTCGCGATCCCGCACGTCTTCGACCCCGAGGCCGCCGAGGCGGGATTCGGCGGCACCGTGGGCTGGTACCGCGTCCGCTTCCCGGGCCCGGCCGCGAGCCGCGAGTTCGACTGGCAGCTCCGCTTCGAGCAGGTCCGCCGCACCGCCCGCGTGTGGCTCAACGGCCGCGAGGTCGGCCGCCACGGCGACCCGTACGTGCCGTTCTCGCTCCGGGCGACGGGCCTCCGCCCCGGCGCCTGGAACGAGCTCGTCCTCCGGGTGGACAACCGCAAGGCCAGGGAGCCGCGCGAGGGCTGGTGGAACTGGGGCGGGATCGTGCGGCCGGTCTCGCTCGTGCCGCGCGGGCGCCTCGCGCTCGCCGAGCCCGGGTTGATGTCCCGGGTGTCCTGCTCCCCCGGCGGGATCGCCTGCAACGCCGGCGTGCTCGTCGAGGGGATGCTCGAGAACCGCGGCACCACGCCGGTGCAGACGCCGAGCGTGCGCCTGCGCCTCGAGCCCCCCGACGGCGGCGCCCCCGTGGAGCAGGCGACCTCGACCCGGACGCTCATGCCGGGCGAGATGACCAGGGTGTCGTTCACCGTGCCGGTCCCGGAGCCGCGCCTGTGGGCCCCGGGCAGCCCCAACCGCTACCGGGCGACGCTCACGACGCTTGCCGGCGACGTCCCGACCCAGGTCGTCTCGCGCCAGGTCGGCCTGCGGCAGGTCGACGTGCGCAACGGCCTGCTGGAGCTCAACGGGCGCCAGCTCGACCTGCGCGGCGCGGCGATCCAGGAGGACCTGCCGGGTCGCGGGCCGGCGCTCCGCGAGGAGGACATCGCCCGGATCGTCCGCGAGCTCCAGGCCGTCGGGGCGAACGTCACCCGCGCCCACTACCTCCTGAACCCCAGGCTCCTGGACGCGCTCGACGCCGCCGGGATCATGGTCTGGAGCCAGGCGCCCATCTACCACCGCGACCGCCTGCTCGAGACCGCCGCCCAGCGCGAGGCCGCGCTCTCGACGCTCCGCCGCACGGTGATCGCCGCCCGCTCCCACCCGAGCGTCATCACGCACTCCGTCGCCAACGAGCTGTCCGCGGTCCCCGACACCGCCCCCGGCACCCGGCGCTTCCTCGACGCCGCGCTGTCCGAGACGCGCCGCCTGGACCCCACGCTCCCCGTCTCCGTGGACCTCCTGAGCTACCCGGGCTTCCCGGCCGCCAAGGCGTACGCGCAGTACGACCTGCTCGGGATCAACTCGTACTTCGGCTGGTACCCCGGCAAGAAGCGCCACTCGACCGCGAACATCGACGACCTCGGCCCCTACCTCGACCGGATGCGGCGGCTCTACCCGACCCAGGCCATGGTCGTGACGGAGTTCGGCGCCGAATCCACCTTCGAGGGACCGGCGCTCCGCAAGGAGACCTACGCCTTCCAGGCCGCGTACACCCGCAAGGTCCTCGACGCCGTGCGCGCCCGGCCGTTCATCGGCGGCGCGATCTACTGGACCCTCCAGGAGTTCCAGGTCAAGCCGGACTGGGACGGCGGCGCGAAGCGCTCCGTCCCGCGCGACGGCATCCACAACAAGGGCCTCATCACCTACGACGGGCGCCGGAAGCCCGCGTGGACCGTCGCCCAGCGGGACTTCACGGGCACCCCGCCGTTCCGCGAGGTCGCGGCGGCGACGGGCCTCGGCCTCCCGGACGGGCGTGGGGGCGGCGGTGGGAGCGTGCTGCTCCTCGCCGCCGTCGCGCTCGTCGCCGGCCTGCTCGTGCTCGACGTCTGGGCGCTCGCGGGGATCCTCCGCGGCGCCCGCGACGAGCCCGTGGCCGAAGCGCAGTACTGACCGCGGGTCCGCGCGTACCGCCTGACCTGCCCGCCCACGAGCGACACGTGATCGCCGAGCGTCGAAGACGGAGAACGCGACGACGCACCCGGCCCCCGGTCGGGGCCCTCCTCCACGGTCACGAGCGCGTGGTGGCCAACGTGTCCGCTCCGGGCGGCGCGGCTGCAGCGCGGCCTGCCACCGCCCGATCCGTGGGCATGGCCACCATCGACCGCATCCGGGCCTGGGCACGCGAGCTGCGTGCCATCAGCGCCGAGATCGACCGCGCACGCCTCGCCCATCGCGGCGCGCACCACGCCGCCATGCCGGCGCAGCTCGGGCGCGCCCGAACCACGGCCTAGCCGGGCGAGGCGCTCAGGGCGTGAACTTCACGGTGATCACGTCACCGTCCTGCATCACGTAGTCGCGCCCCTCGAGCCGCAGCGTCCCGACGTCGCGGGCCTGGGAGTAGCCCCCGGCCTCGATGAGCTTGTCGTACGGGATGACCTCGGCCCGCACGAAGCCACGCTGGATGTCCGAGTGGATCTCCCCCGCGGCGTGCCAGGCCGTGAGGCCCTGCCGGAGGTGCCAGGACTGGGCGCGCTTGCCCGAGCCGACCGTGAAGAACGCGATCTGGTCGAGCAGCGCGAACGCCCCGCGCACGACGCGCTGGAGCCCCGACTCGCCCACGCCGAGCTCGGCGCGCATCTCCGCGGCCTCGTCGTCGTCCATCTCGCGGAGCTCCGCCTCGATGCGGGAGGAGACCGCGACGACGCCGGCGCCGACGGCCGCCGCGTGGGCGGCGACGTCCGCCGGGACCTCGTCGGAGCCCTCGTCGACGTTCGCGACGAAGAGCACGGGCTTCGCGGTGATGAGGTGCACCGACTGGCTCCTCTCGACCTCCTCGGGCATCGGGATGCCACGGGCGGGGCGCCCGGCGAGGAGCTCCTCGCGGACGGCCTCGAGCCAGCCCTGCTCGGCCACCGCGGCGCGGTCACCGCCGCGGGCGGTGCGCACCACGCGCTCCAGGCGCTTCTCGACGGCCTCGAGGTCGGCGAAGACGAGCTCGGTCTCGATCGTCTCGATGTCCCGCGCCGGGTCGACGGAGCCCTCGGAGTGGAGGATGTTCGCGTCGTTGTGGCAGCGGACGACATGGATGATCGCGTCGGTCTCGCGGATGTTCCCGAGGAACTGGTTGCCGAGCCCCTCCCCCTCGCTCGCGCCCTTCACGAGGCCCGCGATGTCATGGAAGGAGATCGTGTCCGCGACGATGTCGCTCGCCCCGATCAACGTCGAGACCTCCGTGAGGCGCTCGTCCTCCACCGGCACGATCGCGATGTTCGGCTCGATGGTCGTGAACGGGTAGTTCGCCGCTTCGGCCCCCGCCCGCGTCAGCGCGTTGAACAGCGACGACTTGCCCGCGTTGGGCATCCCGACGATTCCGACCTTCATCGCGCTGCACTTCCCATCAGGGTGCCGAACGTCGCGCCCGCGACGATGTCCGTGGGGTAGTGGACGCCGAGGTAGACGCGGGAGAGCGCCATCGCGGAGGCGACCGCGTAGAGCGGGCCGGCGGGCAGGAGCGGCGAGTAGGCGCGCGCGGCGGCGAAGCTCGAGGTGGAGTGGGCGCTCGGGAAGCTCAGGGCCGTCGGCGTCTTGATGAGCTGCGGCAGGTCCTCGAGCACGGGCCGCTTGCGGCGGAAGACGTTCTTCAGCCCGAAGTTCGCGAGGTAGGCGAGGCCGACACCGGTGACCGCCTTCTTCCACTGCGGGCGCCGCGGGGCGTCCACGGCGGCGCCGAGGAGGCCGAGCGCGAGCCAGATCGCGGCGTGCTCCCCGGTGGAGGAGAACCGGGACACCGCCCGGACGGCCCCGGGCGGCTTCGCGGTGCTGCGGATGGCCCGGTAGGTCGCGAGGTCGGCCGTCGCGATGGCCTTGGCGACCGGGCCGCCGCGGAGCAGGAACCGCCGCGCGGTGCGCGAGCCGGGGTCCTGCGGCGGCGGAGTGGACGGATCAACGGGCATCGGCGGGCACGATAGGGGGAAGATCACCCTCGTGCGCATCGCCCTGGTGGTCAACGAAGGCTCCGGAGGCGGCACCGACCCCGTCGCCCTCGAGCAGCACCTCGAAGCCGCGGGAGCGGAGGTGGAGACCCACGCGTTCGACGCCCTCGAC
>JAOPZO010000422.1 GCA_025964065.1 Solirubrobacterales bacterium
GGTCCTCGCCCGGCGGAGCGGGGCCCGGCTGGTCGTCACGGTGCGGCCGGGTGCGACGCCCGGACGCGTCGTGCACCTGCACGTGCGGTTCGCGGGTGGCCGGACGGAGCTCCTCGCGAACCGGCGAGGCCGCTTCGTGGTCCCGGGGGCGCGCGGCGGCGGCGAGGTCGAGGCCTGGACGACGGCCGCCGACGGGCGCCAGTCGGCTTCCCGCGAGGTGCGGTTCAGGTGACCTGGAGCAGCGCCATGTAGAGCGTGAGGCCGGGGCCGAACGCCATGGCGACGACGTGGTCGCCGACCTCGAGGCGGCCCCCCGCGACCATGCGCTCGAGCACGACCATCACGGTCGGCGAGGAGCAGTTGCCGCACTCGCGGAGCACGGCGTTCGACTCCGCGACCTGCTCGTCGGAGAGCGCGAGCTTCTTCTGGACGACCTCGACGATGCGCGGGCCGCCCGGGTGGACCGCCCAGCCCGCGACGTCCGCGGGCGCCAGGCCGTGCGGCGCGAGCAGGTCCTCGACCGTCGCGACGACGTGCTTGCGCAGCACGGCCGGCACGCGCGGGGAGAGGCCCATGCGGAAGCCGAGGTCCGTGACGTCCCAGGTCATGAGCGCGGAGCGCGCGCTGTCCGTGCGCGCCGCGATGTCGAGCACCCGCAGGCCGCGCGCCTCCCCCCCGGGCTGGAGCACGACGGCGTTCGCGGCGTCCGCGAAGAGCGCGTGCGCGACGATCTGCTCCGCGTCGTCCGTGGGCGGCTGCACGTGCAGCGAGGTGAGCTCCAGGCACAGCATCACCGCGGTGCGAGAGCGGGCCGCGACGGCGTCGGCGGTGCTCGCGAGGCCCGGGATCGCGGCGTAGCAGCCCATGTGCCCGACGTGCAGGCGCTGGACCCCCACGGGCATCCCGAGGTCGCGCGCGATGAGGATGTCGAGGCCCGGGGTCGCGTAGCCCGTGCAGGAGACGACCGTGAGCAGGTCGATGTCCTGCGGGGTCAGCCCGGCCGCCTCGATCGCGCCCGCGACGGCCTCCGTGCCGAGCGGGAGCGCGTCGGCCGCGAAGCGCTCCATCCGCTGCCCGGTGCTCCAGGTGCTCACGTCCTCGAGCAGCGGGTCCGTGGTGCCGTGGCGGGTCTCGATGCCCGTGCCCGCGAAGACGCGCCGGGCGAGGTCGGAGCCCGAGTAGTGCTCGGCGAAGTAGCCGTCCCACAGCTCCTGCTGGGTCCGCCTGGCCGGGAACGCCGAACGCGACGCGGTGACGGTGGCGTTCATCGCGCCCTCCGGACCCGGCCCGCGTAGAGCGCGGCGAGCGAGCGGGTGCGCTCCATGTGCACCGGGGTCGCGCGGTCGCGCAGGAAGCGCAGGTAGCTCGGCGCGTGGACGCGCAGCCCGAACTGCTCCTCCACCTCGAGCCCGTGTGCGTTGAAGAGCGCCGCGAGTCGCCGCGGCGGCACGAAGAGGCGCGGGTCGTGGATGTTCCGCGGCGGCCCGCCCGGCAGGCGCTCGCCCACCCAGACGAGCGAGAGGCGCGCCCAGAAGGTCGCGTTGATCGTGTCGTAGACCGCGACGCCGCCGGGCTGCAGGAGCCGCGCGACCTCGCCGACGAGGGCCGGGAGGTCCTCGACGTGCTCGATGAGCTCGCCGACCACGACGACCTCGGCGCAGCCGTCGGGCAGCGGGACCGCGGCGACGTCGCCCTGCACGGGCTCGACGCCGCGCTCGGCGGCCTGGGCGAGCGCGGCCGCGTTGCGGTCCACCCCGACGTGGCGGAAGCCCGCGGGCACGTGCGGGGCCATCAGGCCGCCGCCGCACCCGAGGTCCACGAGGGTCGCGCCGGGCGCCGACGGCGCCGGCAGGAGCTCCGCGCGCGCGGCCGCGAGCCAGTGCAGCGCCGCGAACGGGCCCTGCTCGTCCCACCACGCGTGGGCGAGGTCGTCGTACTGCTCGGGCGCGTTGCGGGCGCGGAGAGGAGAAGCGGCGAGGGGCAAGGGCACCCCAACGCTAGTGCGGCGCGGCGCTCGGGCGGGGACGGTGACGGGCTCCGGCGCGCTGGCGGTCGCCCCGGGCGCGCGCAGGGGAGCGGAGCGCACCTGCACCACGGCGCCGGCCTCGGCCGGGAGGCGCTGCTCGTCGATCGCAGACGGCTCCGTGCCGCCGCCGGGTCCCCGCGACCTCCGCGTTCGTCCGCACCGCATGCCGCGCGCGGCCGCGCCCGCATGACTACAGGTCGCGCGCCGTCATCGTCGCGATGACGGTGGAGCCGCGGGTGATCCGGCAGCGGAACGGGTCGACGTCGAGCTCGGTGGTGCCCGAGAGGCGCCGCCGGTTCGTCGTGGGAACGACGCTGAGGACCGGCCGGTAGCGGCCGTCCTCGACCCGGCAGGCGAGCGTGAAGCGCCGGCGCGCCGCGGTGGCGCCGACCGTCCGGCTCAGCGTGAGGGTCGCGAGGCTCGCGCCGCGGATCGTGAAGCGGGTCTCGCCGTAGCGGTTCGACGCCTTGCCGTAGTAGTCGCCGAACGCGTGCGCGGGCGCGGCGCCGCCGGCGAGGGCGGCGCCTGAGAGGAGGGCGCAGGCGGCGGAGCGGGCGAGCACGGCTCAGCTCACGGGGGCCCGGCGCGCCGCCCAGGGCGCTGCCTCCTCGAGCTGCGCGGAGAGCGCCAGGAGCGCGCCCTCGCCGCCGGGCTGCCCGATGAGCTGGCTCCCGAGCGGGAGGCCCGCGTCCGGATCGCCGTCGGGGCGGACGTGCAGCGGCAGGGAGATCGCGGGCGAGCCCGTGAGGTTCGAGATCGCGGTGTAGGGCGTGAACTGGCCGGAGCGGGCGAACGTCGCCATGGGATCCGGCGCGGTCGGGTCGAGGACGCCGATCGGGACCGGGGCCTCGGCGAGCGCGGGAGTGAGCACGACGTCGTAGCCCGCGGTCCAGGTGACCAGCTGGCGCGCGAAGCCCTGGAGCTGCGCCGCCGCCATCGCGGCCTGCACGGAGCTGATCCCCTGGCACGTCGTCCAGATCGCCCAGCTCAGCGCCTCCATGTCCTCCTCGCCCGGCTCGCGGCCCGCGAGGAGCGCCCCGAACGCGATCGACGTGGAGACGGCGGGGCCGAACGACGCCGTGAAGCGCTCGAGCATCCCCGGGACGGTCCACGGCGCATCGGTCACCTCGACGACCTCGTGCCCGAGGGACTCGAGGAGCTTCCCGGTGTCGTGCGCGGCCTGCGCGCAGACCGGGTCGACGGGGCTGTCGACGAGCGGCGGGACGGTGGAGAGGGCGACCCGCAGCGCCTTCGGGCGGCGCGCGGCGAGCTCCGCGAACGGCGCGGGCGGCGGCGTGGCCCAGGAGGCGTCGCCGACCTCGTAGCCGTGCAGGAGGTCGAGCACGAGCGCGGTCTCGGCGACGGAGCGGGTGAGCACGCCGTCCTGCACGAGGAAGCTCTCGCCCTGCGCCGGGCCGACCGAGATCCGTCCGCGCTGCGGCTTCAGGCCGACGAGCCCGCAGCACGCGGCCGGGATGCGGGTCGAGCCGCCGCCGTCGTTCGCGTGGGCGATCGGGACCATGCCGCTCGCCACGGCCACCGCCGAGCCGCCGCTCGAGCCGCCCGGGGTGCGCGTGGTGTCCCACGGGTTGCGGGTGGCGCCGAAGCGGGCGGTCTCCGTCGACGGGAGGATCCCGTACTCCGGGAGGGTCGTCGTGCCGACGATGATGAAGCCCGCGCGCTTGAAGCGCGTCACGACGTGGTCGTCCATCGGTGCGACGAAGTCGCCGAAGAAGGCGGCGGCGAACGTGAGCCGGCGGCCCGCGATCGCGCGGTTGTTCTTGATCGCGATCGGGACGCCCGCGAACGGCCGCGGGTCGTCCCTCCCGATGCCGTCCGCCTCCGCGAGCGCGTCCTCCGCGAAGACGTCCACGAACGCGTTGAGCTCCGGGTCGAGCGCGGCGATGCGGTCCAGGGAGGCCTGGACGAGCTCGCGGGCGCGCACCTCACCGCCCTTCACCATGGCGGCGAGGGTCGTCACCGGCAGGAACATCAGGTCGTCCATGCGGGCGAGTATCCCGACGCGATCGTCCCCGTGTCCCCACACGGCCGCTCACGTTCCGGCCGACGACGTTAGATTCGCCCCATGAGCGACGTCCAGTCCGGCCTCGAAGGCGTCGTCGCCTTCGCCACCACGATCGCCGAGCCGGACAAGGAGGGCGGGTCCCTCCGGTACCGCGGGGTCGACATCGAGGACCTCGTGGGCCAGGTGCCCTACGAGCAGGTGTGGGGCCTCCTCGTCGACGGGTCCTTCGCGCCGGGCCTCGCGCCCGCCCAGCCGCACCCGCTGCTCGTCCGCTCGGGCGACCACCGCGTCGACGTGCAGGCCGCGCTCGCGATGCTCGCCCCCGAGTACGGCTACCGGCCCGTCATCGACATCTCCGACGAGCAGGCCCGCGACGACCTCGCGCGCGCCTCGGTGCAGGCGCTGTCGTTCGTCGCGCAGTCCGCGCGCGGCCTCGGCCAGCCCTGGGTCCCGCAGGGCGAGATCGACGAGCAGGACACGATCGCCAAGCGCTTCCTCATGCGCTGGCGCGGCGAGGTCGACCCCGACCACGCGAAGGCGATCGACGCCTACTGGATCTCCGCGGCCGAGCACGGCATGAACGCCTCGACGTTCACCGCCCGCGTCGTGACCTCCACGGGCGCGGACTGCGCCGCGGCGCTCTCCTCCGCGGTCGGCGCGCTCTCGGGCCCGCTCCACGGTGGCGCGCCCTCGCGCGTGCTGAAGATGATCGAGGGCGTCGAGGCGATGGACGGCGACGCCGAGAAGTGGGTCAAGCAGGCGCTCGACTCGGGCGAGCGGCTCATGGGCTTCGGCCACCGCGTGTACCGCGCCGAGGACCCGCGCGCCCGCGTGCTGCGCCGCGTCGCCTCCGAGCTCGGCTCACCGCGCTTCGAGGTCGCAGAGGCGCTCGAGAAGGCGGCGCTCGCGGAGCTCAGGGCGCGCAAGCCCGACCGCGTCCTCGCGACGAACGTCGAGTTCTGGAGCGCGGTCATCCTCGATCTCGCGAAGGTGCCGGCCGACCTCTTCACCCCGATGTTCACCTGCGCGCGCGTCGCGGGCTGGAGCGCCCACATCCTCGAGCAGAAGCGCGAGGGCCGGCTGATCCGCCCGACGGCGGAGTACGTCGGCGAGGCCCCGCGCTCCGTCTCGGACGTGGGCTGAGCATGGGCGGGCAGCTGCACCTGGGTCGGCTCTTCGGGGTCCCGATCGTCGCGGGCTTCTCCTGGCTGCTGTGGATCTTCGTGGCCCTCTACCTGATGGCCGGGTTCTTCCCGGAGGAGATCGCCCCGACCGAGGGCCGGGCGTTCCTCCTGGCGCTCATCGTCGTCGCGCTCTACGTGGTCGCCCTGGTCGGCCACGAGTTCGGGCACGCCCTGATGGGGCGGGCGTTCGGCATCGAGACCGAGCGGGTCGAGCTCTGGGCCCTCGGCGGCCTGGCGCACCTCTCCCGCGGGGCGCGGACCCCGAAGGAGGAGTTCTTCGTCGCGGCCGCCGGACCGGCCGTGACGCTCCTGGCGGTGGTCGCCGCGGGGACCGTCGTCGGCGCGGTCGACGGCTTCGCGGTCGACACGCTGTGGCAGATCGGCACCCTGCAGTACTCCGGCAGCACCGCCGCGAGCTCGATCGCAGGGATCCTCCTGTTCTTCGAGGGCCTCGCGCTGATCTTCAACCTGCTGCCCGCGCTGCCCCTGGACGGCGGCCGGATCGCCCGCTCCGTCGTCTGGAAGCTGACGGGCGAGCCGGCCCGCGGGACCGCGTTCGCCGCCCGGGCCGGGAAGGTCCTCGCCGTCCTGCTCGTCGGCGTCGCCCTCTGGCTCGTCGCGGGGACCGGCAGCACCTTCAACGGCCTGATGGCGCTGTTCCTCGCGTCCTTCATCTGGCAGAACGCCCAGGCGCTGTCCGTGCCGACGCAACGGCGGCGGGCCGCCGCGCCGAGCCTCGTCCCGACGTCCGCCGTGATGGACCGCCGGCCGGTCTGGGTCGCGGCGACCGACAGCGCGGCCGACGCCGAGGCCCACGCCCTCACGGCCCACGGCGTCGACTGGTCCGTCGTCCTGGACGCCGAGGGCCGGCTGCGCGGCATCCTCCGCGCCGAACGGGTCCGCGACGAGCTGGCCGCCGGCCGGCCGGGAACCCCGGCCGCCGACCTCGTCGACCGCGGCGTCCGGCCCTCGGTCCGCGAGGACGTCCTGCTGCACAAGCTGCTGAAGGACAAGGACCTGGAGCGCCTCGGCGCCCTCCAGGTGGTCGACGGGTCGGGGACGCTCGTGGGCGTGGTGTCGCACGAGGCCGCCCGGCAGGCGCTGGTCGTCGAGGGCGGGCTGCGGGCGTAGGGGCGAGATCCGGCCGTGCGGACGCGCTCTGAGCACGCGAGGCGCGCCGGGGACGTGGGGCGGCGCG
>JAOPZO010000466.1 GCA_025964065.1 Solirubrobacterales bacterium
AGCAGCGCGGGCGCGGCGTCGAGCGCCCGCAGCAGCGCCGCGAGGTCCTCCGCCTGCTCCTCGACCGTCGTCGCCGCGTACCCCTCGGGCGCCGTCGAGCCGCCGTACCCCCGGCGGTCGTAGGCGATCGCGCGGCCCCCCACCGCGGGCAGCGCCGCGGTCCACGCCGCGGCGTCCGCGGCGACGTCGTGAACGACGACGACCGGGCGGCCCTCGCCCACCTCGACCCAGGCGAGTGCGGCTCCGGCTCCCTCGACGCTCCCGGCTCTCATGCCGGGCAGCGTACGGCGCTCAGCGGAGCAGCCGGAGCGGGAGTGTCGCGAGGCGCAGCGGCAGCGTGAACGACGGGCGCCCGATGATGTCCCCGCTCATGACGCCCTTGCCTGCGGCGTTGAACAGCGCGGACGTGTCCGACCCCGCCTGCTTCCCGGACATGAAGTAGAAGTACATGGCCCGCATGACGAGGTCCCCGGCCTGCTGGGACGTCGTCCAGATGAGCTCGAGCGCCTTGGCCTCGGCTCCCACGGTGATCTCCGCGCGCGGCTTCTTCGCCATCCCGACGAGCGCCTCGGCGATGGCGCTCGGGTGGTAGCCCTCGGGCGGGTGGCGCGGCCCGCGGCCCAGCGCGCTCGGCGTGCTCGCGTAGACGGGCGTGTCGATCGCGCCCGGGTGGACCTGGGAGACCGTGACGGGCGACCCCGCGGCCTGCAGCTCGACCCGCAGGGTGTGCAGGAAGCTGCGCCCGGCCCACTTCGACGCGGAGTAGGAGCTCCACGTCGGGTGGGGGATCTTGCTCATGAGCGAGCCCGTCGCGACGATGCTCCCGGCCGTCCGCTCGAGCGCCGGCAGGGCCGCCCGCACCGTGTTCGTCATCCCGATGAACGAGATCTCGATGACGCGGTCGAAGTCCTCCTTGGGCACGTCGACGAACGGGCCCCAGATCGTCATCGCGGCGTTCGGGACGACGATGTCGAGACCGCCCCACTCCTCCTCGATCCGCGCGACGGCCGCGTCGAGCCTGTCCTGCTCGGTGATGTCGAGCGGGAGCACGAGCGCCCGCCGGCCGTAGCGCCGCACGGACGCCGCGGCCTTCTCGAGGCCGTCGACCGACCGCGCGGAGACCGCGACGTCGCAGCCGTGCTTCGCGAACGTCTCCGCCGCGGCGAGTCCGACGCCGCTGGATGCGCCGGTGATCCAGACGCGCTTGCCCTCGAGTGAAGCCATGGCTGGGGTACGTGCCCACTTCGGGCCGGGACCTACCGCTGGCTACCATCTGGGCATGGAAGGCTTCGGAGGACTGTTCGGCGACCCGGAAGAGCTCAACAAGCGGATGCAGGAGTTCGCGGAGTCGATGCAGGGCCAGCAGCGCGTGGCCGTCGCCGACAACGCGATCCAGCTCGCCGTGAACATGACGGTGGCGGCGATCAACCGCGTCAACGTCCAGGGCACCCCCGAGCAGCAGGGGGAGCAGATCCGCGCCGTCATGGCCGTCGTCTTCCCCGAGGCGGTCACCCTGGTGCGCGAGGCGCGCCAGGGCCTGAACTAGCTCAGTCGTCGAGCGCGCCGGGCGGCAGCACCCAGCGCAGCGGCGCGGGCGTGCGGGACGCCTCGCGCTCCGTGACCCGGTCGGCGTAGAGCCCGGCGCCCTTCGCGGGCGCCGCCGTCTCCGGCGTGGCACCCACGCGGCCGAGCCACGCCTCGATCTCGGTGACGTCCGAGCCCTCGGCGAGCAGGGTCGCCCGCTCGACGGTCGCCCCGCCCTTGGAGCTGCGGCGCGCGATGCGCTTGACCAGGGTGCGGATCTCGGCGTCGTCCATGACGTCCCACCTTACGCCGCGGTCACTCCTCCGGCTCCCGGACCACGAGCCCGGCCGCCGCGACGAAGGAGCCGAGCAGCCCCATCGCGTCGGGCCAGGAGACCACGGCCCCGCGCAGGCCGTCGATCCCGCCGAGCCCGTCGACCTCGCAGTCGCGGAGCTCGAGCCGCGAGGACCTGGCGCCGCCGAACTCCGCGAGCTGCAGGTTGCAGCCCTCGAAGAGCACGTCCTGCAGGCGCGCCTCGGTGAGGTCGAGCTCGCGCAGGTCGCAGCGCTCGAAGCGCACGCGGGTGAGCGTCGCGTACCGCAGCGCGGCGAGGTCGACGCGGCACTCGACGAAGTGCACGTCGGCGAGCGCGCCCTCGGGGACCTGGAAGCCCGTCATGCGGCAGCGGCTGAACGAGCAGCGCTGCAGCTCCCCGCCGCGGAGCATGCGGTTCGCGAGGTCCGCGTCCGCGTAGGTGCGGTCCCGCCACTCCTCGGGCTCGTCCTCCGGGTCCGGGCGCGGCGGCAGCGGCGCCGTCGGCGGCATGAGCGCCTTCCGCCGCCGTGTCACGCCGGGGTCGCCGCCTTCTCGGCCGCCCGCGCGTCCTTGCCCGCCGTGATGACCTCCTTGAACGAGCGGAACTTGAAGATCGTCACGATCGCCACGAAGCCGATGCCGATCGAGAACGCCGCGATCGCGATCTGCTGCCCGACGGAGTAGGCGGCGATCGTCGCGCCCGAGGCGGTGCCCGCGAAGACCTTCACGAGGAACGCCTGCTGCACCCCGGCGCCGCCCGGGGTCAGCGGCAGCGCGCTCGCCACCGCGTTCACCCCGAGCACGAGCAGCACGTTCTTCACCGAGCCGCCGACGTTGAACGCCTCGAGCAGGAACCAGAACGCGGCGAAGCGGAAGAGCCAGCCCGCGAACTGCACGGCCCACACCTCGCGAACGTACTTCCGGCGGTCCTGGAGGATCGTGAGCCCCTGGCGGACCCGGCCCCAGAACGCCTTGACCCGCACGCTCAGGAGCGCGAAGGCGACGAGCCCGGCGAAGGCCGCGAGCGTGATGAGGAAGAGCGTCAGCCGGAGGTTCCCGGCGAAGAACGAGAGGTCGAAGGCACCGATGTCCGCCCATTCCGGCGGCTTCGGGAACACGCCCTGGGTGAAGGCGAAGATGAGGATCGGGATGCCGATGGACAGGTCGTAGATCCCCTCGACGAGGAAGGCCGCGCCGATCGCGGGGTAGCTCGAGCTCGGGATGCTCGTGCGGGTGAGGTAGAGCTTCATCACGTCGCCGCCGCGCGCGGGGCTGACGTTGTTGAAGCCGTAGGCCGCGATGTACGCACCCCAGATGCGGCGGAAGGCGATCCGCTCGGCGGGGTAGGCGGCGCGCAGCACGTGGAAGAAGGCGCGGGCCCGGAACGACAGGTAGGTCCCGAAGCACAGCAGGCCGAGGACCAGGGAGATCGGATCGATCTTCGCGAGGTTCGCGAAGAAGTCGCCGACGGCGCCTGAGAAGCTCGAGATGTCGTCGAGGACCGACGCGCTGACCTGCGGCACGGGCCCCAAGCTAGAGGAAGTCACGGCAGGCTAGGTTCCGGCGCATGAGCCCCCTCGTGATCGGCACGCCCCTGACCCCCGGCGCCGTCCGGCTCGTGCTGCTGGGCTCGGGCGAGCTCGGCCGCGAGGTCGCGATCGAGGCGATGCGCCTGGGCTGCGAGGTCGTCGCCGTCGACCGGTACGCCGGGGCGCCCGCGATGCAGGTCGCGCACCGCGCCGAGGTCTGCGACATGACGGACCCGGTGGCGCTCCGCGCGCTCCTCGAGGCGGAGCGCGCCCGGCCCTGCGCGGCGCTGCACGTCGTCCCGGAGATCGAGGCGATCGCGACCCAGGTGCTCGTCGAGCTCGAGGCCGAGGGGCTCGCCGTCACCCCGACCGCCCGGGCCGCGCAGCTCACGATGGACCGCGAGGGCATCCGCCGCCTGGCCGCCGAGGAGCTCGGCCTCCCCACCTCGCCCTACCGCTTCTGCGACACGGAAGCCGAGCTCGACTCGGCGGTGCGCGCGATCGGCGCGCCCTGCGTCGTGAAGCCCGTGATGTCGAGCTCGGGCAAGGGGCAGTCCGTCGTCCGGACGGAGGACGGCGCGCCCGAGGCGTGGAGGATCGCGCAGGAGGGCGGCCGCGTCGGCGCGGGCCGGGTCATCTGCGAGGGGTTCGTGGACTTCGACTACGAGATCACGCTGCTGACCGTCCGCCACGCGGGCGGCACGAGCTTCTGCGCCCCGATCGGCCACGTCCAGGAGGACGGGGACTACCGGGAGAGCTGGCAGCCGCAGCCCATGGACCCGGCGGTCGAGCGGCGCGCGGAGGAGGTCGCGAGGACGATCACCGACGCGCTCGGCGGTCACGGCCTCTTCGGCGTGGAGCTCTTCGTCGCGGGCGAGGAGGTCGTCTTCTCCGAGGTCTCCCCGCGCCCGCACGACACCGGGATGGTCACGCTCGCCACCCAGGCCCTGAGCGAGTTCGCGTTGCACGCGCGCGCGATCCTCGGGCTCCCCGTGCCCGCGGGGCGGGTTCCGCTCCTCGGCCCGGGCGCGAGCGCGGTGGTGCTCGGCGAGGCGCAGGGGGACGCGCCGGCCTACGCGGGCCTGGGCGCCGCGCTGGCCGTCGACCCGGAGGTCACCGTGCGCCTCTTCGGCAAGCCGGAGGCCCGCCCGGGCCGGCGCCTGGGCGTCGCGCTGGCCCGTGCGGAGGACGCAGACGGCGCGCGGGCGCTCGCC
>JAOPZO010000410.1 GCA_025964065.1 Solirubrobacterales bacterium
GCTCCGGCCAGCCGCCCGTTGCCGTGCCCGGGACCGGGCACGACCTCGGGCGGTCGCGTCACGCGGGCGCCGCGGCGCCTCAGGCGGCCTGCTCGAGCGTCGGGTAGTCCGTGTAGCCCTTCGGGCCGCCCGCGTAGAACGTGTCCGAGTCGGGCTCGTTCAGCTCGGCGCCGGTGCGCAGGCGCGTCGGGAGATCCGGGTTGGCGATGAAGCGGCGGCCGTAGGCGACGAGGTCGAGCTTGCCGTCGGCGATCATCTGGTCGGCCTCCTCGACCGTGAACTCCTCCGAGAAGCCCTCGTTGCCCATGAGCGTCCCGGGCCACAGCTCGCGGGCCTGCTCGAGGACGGGGTAGCCGGCGTAGCCGCTCGAGTCGAGCACGTGCAGGTAGGCGAGGTCGAGCGGGGCGAGCGCGCGGATGAGCGCGTCGTACGTCTCGTGGACCTGCTCCTCCTCGATGTCGTTGAACGGGTGGCCCGGGGAGATCCGGATGCCGACCTTCTCCGGCCCGATCGCGGCGGCGACCGCGGTCGCGACCTCGACCGGGAAGCGGATGCGCCCGGCGACGTCGGTGCCGTAGCCGTCCGTGCGGTGGTTGGTCCCGCTCGCGACGAACTGGTGCAGGAGGTAGCCGTTGGCGGCGTGGAGCTCGACGCCGTCGCAGCCCGCGGCGACCGCGCGGCGGGCGGCCTGGACGTAGTCCTCGACGAGGGCGGGGAGCTCCTCGGTGGCGAGCTCGCGCGGCAGGACGAACTCGGCTTGGCCGTCGGGGGTGAACGTGCCGCCATCGGCCTTGATCGCCGACGGGGCGACCGGGGTCTCGCCGGTGTAGTACGGGTGCGCGACGCGGCCGCAGTGCATGAGCTGGACGAAGAGCTTCGCGTCGCCCGCGGCGTGCACGGCGTCGGCGACGAGCGTCCAGCCCGCCTGCTGCTCGTCGTTGTGGAGGCCGGCGGTGTCGAGGTAGCCCTGGCCGATGGCGGCCGGGTGGGTGCCCTCGGAGACGAGGATCGCGGCCTCCGCGCGCTGCGCGTAGTACTCCGCGTTGAGCGGGCCGGGGACGGTGCCGACCGCGCGGTTGCGCGTCAGGGGCGCCATCGCGACGCGGTGACCGGTCTTGAGCGCGCCGCGCTCGTAGGGCGTGAAGAGGTTCGGGTGGGCCATGGGGTGCTCGCTTCCGTCTGAAGTAGTTGCTCACGCAACAGTAGCGAGGTGGATCCGCCGACCTGCGGGCCTGGCGCGCGGGCGGGGTGCGGGGAGCGAAGCACGCGAGCGCCGATGCGCCACGACCCGGGCGGCGGGATGGGTCGGGTCGGTCCACCTGCGACCCGACCGGGTCGGACCCGCTCAGCCGGGATAGACGCGCGCCAGCGACTCCGCGACGCAGACGGGCTTCGTGCCGCCCTCGACCTCGAAGGTCTGCGTGACGGTCATCTGAACGCCGCCCGCGACGTCCTCGACCGCGCTCAGGGTCGCGCGCATCCGGAGCTTCGCGCCGACGGGCACCGGGGCCGGGAAGCGGACCTTCCCGTAGCCGTAGTTCAGCGCGAAGGCGATTCCCGAGATCGTGAAGACCTGCTCGCCGAAGACCGGGCCGAGCGACAGCGTCATGAGGCCGTGGGCGATCGTGCCGCCGAAGGGCGTGTCCTTCGCGCGCTCGGGATCCACGTGAATCCACTGGTGGTCGCCCGTGGCGTCGGCGAAGGCGTTCACGCGCTCCTGCGTGACGTCGTACCAGTCCGAGACGCCGAGCTCCTCGCCGACGTTCGCCTTGAGCTCTTCGATGCCGTTGATCGTGCGCATGCGGCCAAGCCTACGCGGCGGCCGAGGGCTCCGCCGCCCCTGCGAGCCACGCCGCCTCGACCAGGCCGAGCGGGGTGCTCGGCGGCGCGGCGGCGATGTACTCCTGCGCCAGGTCGTGCCAGTGCGCGCCCGCCCGGAGCTCCCCGAACACCGAGAACAACAGGCCCTCCATGCGGCGGATGAGCAGCGCCTGGGCGGGGACGGTCTGCCGCCGCATCTGCGCGAAGAACGGCGAGCGGGGGCTCGAGCCCTGCTCGAGCGAGTGGCGCACGTACTCCGGGTCCAGACGGCGGAACTGCGGGTCGAAGTACCACTCGGCCGCCACCAGCAGCTGCGCCAGGAGGTCCTCCCCCGTGAAGCGCGAGGGGTCCGGCAGGTAGCCGAGCTCGGCCATCGAGGCCTTCACGGCGTCGGCGTCGCCCGCGACCACCGCGCGGGCCAGGCCGCGCTCGCCCTCGAGGTAGTCCGGGTCGACGTGGCGGATGAGCCCGAAGTCGAGGAAGACGACCTTGTCGTCGGGCGCGAGGAGGAGGTTGCCGGGGTGCGGGTCGCCCGCGGCGATCTCCTCGCGGGTGAGCAGTCCGTAGAAGAAGCGGAAGCAGACCTCGGCGAAGCGGTCGCGCTCCTCCTCCGGGAGGTCCTTGACGGCGGAGAACGGCCGGCCCTCGACGAACTCCGTCACGAGCACGCGGCGGGTGGAGAGCGCGGTGTCGACCGCGGGCACGCGGATGAACGGGTGGCCACGGAACGCGCGGGCCACCCGGCGCTGGTTCTGCGCCTCGATCTCGTAGTCGAGCTCCTCGCCGATGCGCTCGCGCAGCTCGGCGGCGATCGCCTTCACGTCGAGCCCGGGCGCCAGGCGCTTCACGAGCGGAAGCAGCACCTGCATGTTCCGCAGGTCGGTCTCGACCGCCTCGGCGATGCCGGGGTACTGGACCTTCACCGCGACCTCGAGGCCGGCGTGGGTCCGCGCGCGGTAGACCTGGCCGATCGACGCGGCGGCGATCGGCGTCTCGTCGAACTCCGCGAAGACGTCCCCGAGCTTGCCGCCGAGCTCCTGCTCCATGAGCTTGCGCTGCTTGGAGAACGGGATGCGCGGTGCGTCGTCGCGGAGCTCCGCGAGCTTCTCCTTGAACTGCTCGCGCTCGCCCTCGGGGATGAGGTCGAAGTCGATCGTGGAGAGCACCTGCCCGAGCTTCATCGCGGCGCCCTTCATCTCACCGAGGCGCGCGACGAGCTCGTTCGCCGTCGCCATCGCGCGCTGGGCCTGCGCGGCCTCGGACCTCTCGTCGGAGCGGAACGCGTTCGCGGCGCGCATGCCCGCCCAGCGGGCGCCCTGGCCGGCGACGAGCCCGCCGAAGCGCGCGGTGCGGGCCACGCGCGAGGTGGGGACGTCTGCGTTCTCGGTCCGGTCGGAGCTCACGGGCGGGGTACGGAGGCTAGGCCCCCGGCGCCCACCCTCAGCCGAGGATGCGGCCGAGCGGGTGCGCGGCGAGCGCGTCGCGGTGGTCCTGGGCGGTCGCGGGCTCGGGGTAGCGGGCGTCGAGCCGGGCGACGATCTCCGTCGCGTCGCCGGCCAGCACGGTGCCGTCCTCGAGGATCACGGCGGGGATCGCCCGGGTGCCCGTGCGCTGCTCCATGACGTCCCGCTGGTCGCGGTCGACGGGCACGGGCAGCGCGACGAACGGGAGGTCGAGCTCGTTCAGCCGCTCGCGCACGAGGGCGGAGAACGGGCACCACTCGGCCTGGAAGACCTGGATCATCTCGGGGCTGGAGCTCATGAGGCGTGCTCCTACCCGCCCGCGGCGCTCGCATCCCCCACCGTGGTAGACCACCCGGCGTGCCCGCCCCGCTGCTCGCCGTCGACACCCCCTCGCTGCTGTACCGCGCCTTCTTCGCGCTGCCCGACTCGATCAAGGACGGGGACGGCCAGCCCGTCAACGCGCTGCTCGGCACGGCGAACCTCATCCTCCAGGCCGTCGCCGACCACGCCCCGCGCGCGGTCGTCCTCTGCTTCGGCGCGGAAGCCGCGACCTACCGCACGGACCACTTCGACGGCTACCACGCCGACCGCCCGCCCATGCCGGACGCGCTCGCCCACCAGTGGGGGCAGGCCCGGGAGTTCTTCGCCGCCTTCGGCTGGAGCCACCTCGACGCGGGAGACCTCGAGGCCGACGACCTGCTCGGCACGCTCGCGGACCTCGAGCGCGAGGCGGGCGGCACCGCGCTGCTCTTCACGGGCGACCGCGACATGTTCCAGTGCGTGGACGAGCAGGTCACCGTGCTGTGGCCGGCCGGGAAGGGGAGCCCGGAGCTCATCGACCTCGCCGGGGTTCGCGAGCGCTACGGCATCGAGCCCGGGCAGGTGCCGGACTTCATCGCGCTGCGCGGCGACCCGTCCGACGGCATCCCGGGCGCGAAGGGCATCGGCGCGAAGGGCGCGGCGCAGCTCCTCCGCGACCACGGGCACCTCGAGGCGCTGATCGCGCTCGCCGACGACCCCGCCGCGGTGACGCGGAAGCTCCTGCGGCCCACGGTCGCGGAGGCGCTCCGCACCCAGGCCGACGAGCTTCGGGCCTTCAAGGACATGGCGACGCTGCGGACGATCGAGACGCCACGCCCCGCCGACGCGCCGACGACCTGGGCCGACGCC
>JAOPZO010000494.1 GCA_025964065.1 Solirubrobacterales bacterium
CGTAGGTGCTCCTCGACGGCTGGTCCATGGGCGCGGGGGAGGCGGCGCCGCCCGTGGACGCGGCGGCCGGCGACCCGGGCGCGACGATCTGCTCCTGCCAGGCGGTCACCCGCGGCGAGATCGCGCACGCGATCGAGGACCGCGGGCTCACGACGGTCGCGCAGGTGAGCGAGCACACCCGCGCCTCGACGGGCTGCGGCGGCTGCCGCCCGGACGTCGCGGAGCTTCTGGCGGCGATCCGCGCGCCGGTGCCGGTCGCCTGAGGTTCGGCGGCGCCCCGTGCCCGGCGCGGAAGGGCGGCGTTCGGATCTCAGCCCGCTGGCGGGCGCGAATCCGAACGCGACCCTCGGCAGCTACCCCAGCGCGTCCTCGAGGGCGGGCTGGAGGTCGGCCTGGCGGTACGCGTAGCCCCCGGCGAGCACGCGCTCGGGGACGGCGCGCTGGCCCTGGGTGACGATCTCGGCCATCTGGCCGTAGAGGAGCTTGATCGCGAAGGCGGGAACGGGGGAGAAGCTGGGGCGGTGCAGGGCCCTGCCCAACGCCTTCGAGAACTCCTTGTTCGTGACGGGCTCGGGCGCCGCGCCGTTGTACGCGCCGCTCCAGCTCGTGTCGTCGAGCGCCTTGAGGTACAGGCCGACGATGTCGTCGACGTGGATCCACGGCATGTACTGGCCGCCGCCGGCGACCGGACCGCCCACGCCGGCCTTGAACGGCGGGAGCATCGTCTTGAGCGCGCCGCCCGTGGCGTCCAGCACGACGCCCGTGCGGATCTTCACCACGCGGAGCCCGAGGCCCTCGGCGAGGTCGGCCTCGCGCTCCCAGCGGACGCAGACGTCGGCGAGGAAGTCGTCGCCCGCGGGGCTCGACTCGGGCACGCGCTCGTCGCCGTGCCCGCCGTAGTAGCCGACGGCGGAGGAGGAGACGAGGACGGCGGGCTTCGGCTCGGCGGCGGCGATGCCGGCCACGAGGTTGCGGGTGCCGGTCTCGCGCGACTCGAGGATCGCGGCCTTGACCTTCGCGTTCCAGCGCTGCGCCACGGGCTCGCCCGCGAGGTGGATCACCGCGTCACGCCGCGAGATGGCGCCGGCGGGCGCCGGGCCCGTCGACGGGTCCCAGGCGACGGCCTCGACGCCGAGCGCCTCCCGGGCCTTCGCGGGGTTGCGCGAGAGCACGGTGACCGTGTCCCCGCGCGCCTTGAGGGCGGCGACGAGCTTCGTGCCGATGAGTCCGGTCGCGCCGGTGATCGTGACGTTCATGTGAGGGTCTACGCGCCAGGGGTCGAGGGGGGATCAGCTCGCGCTGAACTGCGCGGCGTCGAGTGCGGTGAAGCCGATGGTGCCCTGCTCGGCCTGTGCCGTGCCGTTGCGCCGGGCCGACTCCGCGACAGCCGCGGCGACGGCCGGGGCGACGTCGCGGTTGAACGCGCTCGGGATGATGTAGTCCTCGCGCAGCTCGGTGTCCGTGACGATGTCGGCGATCGCGCGGGCGGCGGTGACCTTCATGTCCTCGGTGATCTGCTTCGCCCGCACGTCGAGCGCGCCGCGGAAGATCCCGGGGAACGCCAGGACGTTGTTGATCTGGTTCGGGTAGTCCGAGCGGCCCGTCGCGATGATGCGCGCGTACGGGGCGGCCTCCTCGGGGGAGACCTCCGGGTTCGGGTTGGCCATGGCGAACACCATCGCGTCGTCGTTCATCCCCCTGAGCGCCTCGGCCGGGAAGATCCGGGCGCCCGAGAGGCCGATGAAGAGGTCCATGCCCGGGAGGGCATCCGCCGGCGTGCCGACGAGCTGCTCCGGGTTCGTGTGCTCGGCGTACCAGCGCTTCGAGGAGTTCATCTTCCCGTCGAGGTAGTCCGGGCGCCGCGTGGAGACGAGGCCCTTCGAGTCGGCGCCCACGACGTAGGAGACGCCGGCCTCCATGAGGATCTTCGAGACGGCGACGCCCGCGGCGCCGAGGCCCGTGACGAGCACCCGCAGCGAGGAGAGCTCGCGGCCCGTGAGCTTGCACGCGTTCATGAGCGCGGCGAGGACGACGACGGCGGTGCCGTGCTGGTCGTCGTGGAAGACCGGGATGTCGAGCTCGGCCTTCAGCCGGTCCTCGATCTCGAAGCAGCGCGGCGCCGAGATGTCCTCGAGGTTGATGCCGCCGAACGTCGGCGACATGCGCTTGACGGTCTCGACGATCTCGTCGGGGTCCTTCGTGTTCAGGCAGATCGGGAACGCGTCGACGCCCGCGAACTCCTTGAAGAGCATGCACTTGCCCTCCATGACCGGCATGGCCGCCTCCGGGCCGATGTCGCCCAGGCCGAGCACCGCGGTCCCGTCGGAGACGACCGCCACCGTGTTCCGCTTGATCGTGTACTGGAAGGCCTTCGCCGGGTCCTCGTGGATCGCGGTGCACACGCGCGCGACGCCCGGCGTGTACGCCATGGAGAGGTCGTCACGGGTGCGCAGCGGGTGCTTGTTGTGCTGCTCGATCTTCCCGCCGACGTGCATCAGGAACGTGCGGTCGGTCGTGTCGACGACCCGCACGCCCTCGACCGCGCCGATGGCGCCCGTGATGGCGTCCCACTGGTCCTGGCCCGCCGCGTCGACCGTGATGTCCCGGAGCAGCTTGTCGTCGCGGGCCTCGACGAGGTCGACCGTCCCGATGACGCCGCCCGCCTTGCCGATCGCCGAGGCGACCTGCCCCAGCATGCCGGGCTTGTGGTCGATCTCGACGCGGATGGTCAAGGAGTACTGGGCCGAAGGGGTGCTCATCGCGCGGCGGAGGCTACAAGGGCGGGGTGCGCCGCCCGGATACCGTGGACCCATGAGCGGTTGGACGGCCCAGCAGATCCCCGACCAGGCGGGCCGGACCGTGGTGGTCACGGGCGCCAACTCGGGGATCGGCTTCCACGCCGCCCGCGAGCTCGCCGCCCACGGCGCCCGCGTGGTCCTCGCCGTGCGGGACCCGCGGCGCGGGGAGGAGGCGGCCCGCCGCATCCCGGGGGCGACGGAGGTCCGGCAGCTCGACCTCGCCGACCTGGCGTCGGTCCGCGCGTTCGCCGCGGCGTGGGACGGCCCGCTCGACCTCCTCGTGAACAACGCGGGGATCATGGCGCCGCCGCGCAGCCTCACGAGGGACGGCTTCGAGTCGCAGCTCGGCACGAACCACTTCGGGCACTTCGCGCTCACCGGGCTCCTGCTGCCGGCGCTGCTCGCCACGCCCGCGCCGCGGGTGGTCACCGTGAGCTCCGGCGGGCACCGCATGGGCCGCATGCGCTGGGACGACCTGACGGGGGAGCGGGGCTACCGGAAGTGGCTCTTCTACGGGCAGTCCAAGCTCGCGAACCTCCTCTTCGCCTTCGAGCTGCAGCGCCGCGCGGACAACGCCGGCGTCGCGCTCGCCTCGCTCGCGGCGCACCCGGGCTACGCCCGCACGAACCTCACGCGCTCCTCCAACGCGGTGGAGCGGGCCGTCGCCGGCGTGCTGAACCGCGTCGTCGCGCAGTCGGCGGAAGCCGGCGCGCTTCCGACGCTGTTCGCCGCGACGCAGGAGCTGCCCGGCGCCGCATACGTGGGGCCGGACGGCCTCGCCGAGCTGCGCGGCGCCCCGCACCTCGTCGGCGCCTCGGACGCCGCGACGGACGCCCAGGCGGGGGCGCGGCTCTGGGCCGTGAGCGAGGAGCTCACGGGCGTGAGGTACCCCTTCGCCGTCGTGGCGGCCTGAACGTGTCGATCCGCTCCCCCGAGGAGCTCGAGGCGATGCGGCGCGTGGGCGCGCTCGTCGCCGAGACGCTCCGCGAGATGCGCGGCCACGTCCGCCCGGGCATCACCACGGGCGCGCTCGACGACGTCGCGGCCGCGGTCTTCGCGCGCTGGGGTGCCGAGTCGGGGCCCCAGGTGACCTACGACTTCCCGGGCGCGACCTGCATCTCGGTGAACGAGGAGGTCGTGCACGGCGTGCCGGGCGGGCGGGTGCTGCGCGAGGGCGACCTCGTGACGCTCGACGTCACCCCGCGGCTCGACGGATTCCTCGCCGACGCGGCGATCACGGTGCCCGTCGGCAAGCCGCGGCCGCAGGCCCGGTACCTGCTGAAGGCCGCCGACGCGTGCCTGCTCGCGGCGGTCGCGGCCGCGCGTGAGGACG
>JAOPZO010000066.1 GCA_025964065.1 Solirubrobacterales bacterium
TGCCTCGCCGACCACGCGCCCCGGCTTGCACCAGATGCTCAACAAGGTGCCCGAGGTCACCATCTACTTCTGGATCATCAAGATCCTCTGCACCACCGTCGGGGAGACCTTCGCCGACTACCTCAACGTCAACCTCGGCTTCGGACTCAACAACACGACGTATGTCATGGGCGCCATCCTCGCGGCCGTCCTGACCTACCAGTTCCGTCTTCGCCGCTACGTGCCCGCCGTGTACTGGCTGGCCGTCGCGCTCATCAGCGTGTTCGGCACGTTGATCACCGACAACCTCACCGACAACTTCAACGTTCCCCTGGTCACGAGCACCATCGTGTTCTCCGTCGCGCTCGCCCTGACCTTCGCGGCGTGGTTCGCAAGCGAGAGGACGCTGTCGATCCACTCCATCGTCACGTCCAGGCGCGAGGGCTTCTACTGGCTGACGGTGCTCTTCACCTTCGCGCTGGGCACGGCCTCGGGCGACTTGATCGCAGAGAAGGTCGGCCTGGGGTACTGGAAGTCGGCCCTGGCCTTCGCCGCCATCATCGGGCTCACCTATCTCGCACACGTGAGGTTCAAGCTGGGTGCGGTGCTGGCGTTCTGGATCGCCTACATCCTCACCCGGCCGCTCGGCGCGTCCATCGGCGACTACCTCTCGCAGGCCAAGGACGCGGGTGGCCTCGCCCTCGGCACCACCGTCACCAGCGTCATCTTCCTGACCGCCATCGCCGCCGTCGTCACGTTCCTGACGGTCACCGACCGCGACCGCATCGACACCGAGGACGCCTAGCGCGATCGCGGCGCCGGGCCCGAGCACCTCTGCGGTCACGCGCGTCCCGGGTCGCGGGGCGCAGGAGCCGAGGGCGCCCGGCGGGTCCTGCCCGGCCGCCACGACGAGCGCCTCCTCGGCGCACGGCCCCGAGCTGCCGCCGCGCCTCGCCGGATGGTGTCGCTACCGGGACGACAACACCGCACGCCGCCGAGCCAACGGGTTCCAGGCGAGCATCGCAGCATGATCTCCACGGAGATGCGGGCCATGCTCGACCACGACGAGCACCACTGGTGGTACCGGGGCCGTCGCCGGGTGCTGCGCACACAGCTCACCGCCCTCGGGATCCCCCCCTGCGCGCGGCTGCTCGACGCGGGGTGTGGCTCGGGCCGGACCCTCGAGGAGCTTGCGGCGTACGGTCGCGTGTCGGGGGCGGACCTCAGCTCCGCGGCCATCGCGTCGGCGCGCCGGCGCGGCTACCGCGACGTGCACACCGCCCCGGTCGAGAACCTGCCGTTCGCGGCGGCGAGCTTCGACGTCGTCACCTGCCTCGACGTCCTCGAGCACACACAGGACGACCGCGCGACGCTCATCGAGCTCCTCCGGGTGACACGCCCCGGCGGCAGTCTGATCGTCACGGTCCCGGCCTACCCGCGGTTGTGGTCCCGTCACGACGAGGCCAACCTGCACTTCCGTCGCTACGACGCGCGCGGGCTGCGAGCGGTCGCAACGGCAGCGGGCTGGGAGGTCGTCCGTGAGACCCACTTCAACGCAGCGCTGCTGGTCCCCGCCGCGGTGGTGCGTCGGGTGCGTCGCCCGCACGAGGGACTCCGGCGACCGACGCGCAGCGGGACGAGACCCCGACGTGCGCGTGGCTCATAGCCGGCTCATCTGCACGGCGGACGATCGGCCGAACCGAACGTCGACCAAGGAGCCACCGCATGTCGAAGCCCGCCACACCCGCTGCCCCGCCGTCACCGCACGAGAACGGGACCTTCGCCGCCGACGACGGCCTCCTCCCCGCGGATCGAGCTGTGCCGCTGCTGCTCGAGGCGGTCCGCGACAGCGCCACCCGGGCCACGATCGCGGCCGGGCTCGGTGGCCTGGTGGTCATCCATGCCGTCGATGCCGTGGGCAAGTGGTCCGAGACGCGGTACGTGTTCTGGATGTACATGGCCGCGATCGTCGGCGCGATGACGGTGGGCGCCTGGACCATCTTCACCCGGTCGCGGACCGCGCTGCTGGCCGCGGCCGGCCTCTCGCTGGGCGTGCTGCTCGGCTACGTGGTCGACCGAACTGTGGGGCTGCCCGGCGCCACGGACGACATCGGCAACTGGACCGAGCCGCTCGGGCTTGCGTCGATGGTCGTCGAGGGGCTCACCGCCGCGGTCGCCGTCGCCGCCTACGCGTTGAGCGGTCACCGTTCCCCGCTGGCCGGATGATCGTGAGGTCGAGCGCACGGACATCGGCGCTGGTCGCCCTCGGGCTGCACGTCACGGGCGCGGTCGCCGTCAGGTGGATCGGCGGGGCGATCATCGCCCCGTGGGGCTGCCGGCCGTCGTGGTGGGCCTCGTCGCATGCTGCCGAGCTGCCTTCCCCCTCGCGGAGGCCCGCCCCGCTCCCCGCCGCGCAACCGTCGACGCGTTCGGCCACGGGGGCGGGGCGATCGCGCGCCGGGACTCAACGCGACACGGGGCTGCCGAAGCGTGACCAGCGAGGCCCCGGCGATCCGCTGCAGGTCGGCGCGGAGGAACAGCACGACGGTCCCGAGCTGGGTCACCGCGGCGAACGCCGCGCCCGGGCCCGATGAGTGGCCTCTCATCCCGGCTCATGAACGCCTCACGGGCCGTCCGTAGCGTCGTCGGTGTCGCTCCCCTCACCGCCAACGAAGGAGATCCACCGCATGCCCTACGACCTCAAGAAGCTCATGGCCAGTGCCGCCGCCATCGGTGCGCTCGGCTTCGGCGGCTCGGCCATCGCCGGTGCCGCCACCAACAACGACAAGACCCCGACCGCCGTCGAGCAGTCGGCCGAGCAGCCCGGCGCCGAGGCGGCCGAGGCCCCCGGCACGGAGGCCGACGACGGCGCCGAGGAGAGCGAGGCGAAGGTGAGCGCGGCCGACCGGACGAAGGCCGGTGACGCGGCCCTCGCCGCCATCGGCTCGGGCAAGGTCACCGAGGTCGCGGCCGAGACGCCCGACGCCGACCCGGCGGCCGACGCGCCCGAGAAGGGCGACAAGCCCGACCCGGCCTACGCGAGCAGGACCGCCTACGACGTCGAGGTCACCACAGCGGACGGCTCCGCCGTCGACGTCTCGCTCGACAAGTCGTTCGACGTCCTGGGCACCCAGGCCGCCGAGCAGGACCGGGGCGGCGACTCCGGGCAGGACCGGGGCGCCGACTCCGAGCAGGGCGAGCAGCCCGACGCCGCGGAGGTGGCGCCCGCGAAGTAGCCCGCAGCACCCTCACGGCGCAGCACGGGAGCCCGGCCATCGCCGGGCTCCTCTGCGCCGGCAGTGCGTCGTCAGCCTCCGCCGTGATCGTCAGGCAGGCAGATGCGCACCTCCGCTCCCGGGTTCGGAGCGGGGGAGTTGCGGGCGCTGACCGTGCCGCCGTGAGCGCCGGCGATGGCCTGGACGATCGCGAGTCCCAGGCCGGTGCCGCCGCGGCCCCGCGCCGTATCGGCACGCGAGAAGCGCTCGAAGGCCCGCTCCACGAAGTCCGGCGGGAACCCGGCGCCGTCGTCGCGCACGCCCAACACGACTCCGCCTTCGGCCCGCGCCGCGACGAGCACTATCGCGCGGCCTCCGTGCCGCAACGCGTTGTCGACGAGGTTCCCGACGGCCTGTTCGAGCATGAGGGGGTCGGCGTCGAGCATCAGGCCGGCTGGCGCGTCGATGCCGAGCGTCGCGGCCGCGTCGCGGCCGCGACGCTCGAAGCGCCGGCGGACGTCCTCCAGCAGATGGGCCGCGTCGACGCTCTCGCGTCGGATGGGCAACTTGCCCTGGTCGGAACGCGCGATGACGAGGAGGTCCTCGGCGAGCTGCACGAGGCGGTCGGTCTCCTCCGCGGCAGACGCGAGCGCGGCCTCGAGCTCGGCGATCGACTGCCCACCGCGAAGGGCGAGCTCGAGCTCCGCCTTCAGGATCGCGAGCGGCGTGCGTAGCTCGTGGCTGGCGTCCGAGACGAAGGCGCGTTCGCGTTCGAACGCCTCCTGGAGGCGCGTGAGCATGGCGTTCAGGGTGTGCCCGAGCCGACCGATCTCGTCGTCGGCCGGCGGCACGGGCAGCCGGTCCGAGGGGCGGCCGGCCTGGATCTCCGCCGCGCGGCGCCGCATCCGCTCGACGGGGCGCAACGCTGCCGCCGCCGCTCCGTAGCCGGCCAGGGAGGCAAGCAGCAGCGCGACAGGGCCACCGAACAGCAGGAGTCCGGCCAGGTTGCGCAGCGCGTCGCGGCGCCCCTCGACCTGCGCCCCGACGACTACGACGTAGGGCCGCCCGCGGACCGCTGTCGGCGTGGCCAGCACACGCGCCGCGTCGCCCTCGCCTGGCGCCCGCTTGCCGTCGAGCAGCACCGTGCGGCGTCGGGCCACGGCGAGCTCGGCGGGGGTGAGGAACGACAGGGTCCGCAAGGTCGGGGTGGCGTCGACGATGGCACCCTCGCGGTCGAGGACCTGGGCGAGGTTCTCCCCCTCCTCGGTGAGCGCGCTGCGCCCCGAGACGGTCAAGGAGCCTGCACGACCCTGCAACAACGCGCTTACATCGCCGGCCCGAACTCGCAGGCCCTGGTC
>JAOPZO010000113.1 GCA_025964065.1 Solirubrobacterales bacterium
ACCTTGCCCCCCGTCACGCTCGCGCGCGCCCGGGCGGCCGACGTCCTCTGGGTGAGCTCCGCGCTCCGCGGGCTCGTGCCCGCGACGCTCGTCCCCTGATGAACGCCGGAGTTCGCCCTCAACGTACGCCTAACGCACGGTGCGCCGGAAATCCGGGCGGCTGGGTAGGATCCCGCGCCGGACGTCGCCGAAGGGTCGAGGAGCGGGAGCAGGATGCCAAGGCAGGTGGTGGTCAGGGGAGTCGTCGTCGCCGTGCTGGCCGCCGCCGCGGTCCTGCTGGCCGTCGTTCTGCTGCGCGGCGGCGGGGGCTACACCGTCGATGCGCGCTTCATCAACGCCGGCAACCTCGTCAACGGCAACCTCGTCACGGTCGCGGGCGAGGAGGTCGGCAAGGTCGAGGACATCCGCCTCAGCGACGACGGCCAGGCGATCGCGAGGCTCACGATCAGCGACGAGTACGCGCCGCTGCGCCAGGGGACGCGCGCCGTGGTCCGCAAGCGCTCGCTCTCCTCCGTCGCGAACGACGTCATCGAGCTGCAGCTCGGCGAGGGCGACGCGCCCGCGCTGGACGACGGGGACGTCATCGCCGCGATCGACACGGAGTCGGACGTCCCGCTCGACGAGCTCTTCAACGCGTTCGACAAGGACACGCGGGTGGCGGTCGGCGACACCTTCAAGCTGCTCCGGGACCTCACGCAGGGCAAGGAGCGCCAGTCCCGGGCGGCGTACCGGTACCTGAACCCGGCGCTCGCCTCCTCGAGCCGGCTCTTCCAGGAGCTCGACCGCAACAAGCCGGACCTCGAGCGCTTCATCACCGCGACCGCCTCGCTCACCACGGACCTGAGCGCTCGCGACGACGACCTCGCCGGGCTCGTCACGAACCTCGGGACGACCATGCGCGCCCTCGCCACGGAGCGCGGCAGCCTCGGCAGCGCGCTCGACCGGCTCCCGACCTTCCTCCGCCGCACGAACACGACGTTCGTCAACCTCCGGGCCTCGCTGGACGACCTCGATCCGCTCGTGACCGCGGCGCGTCCCGTCGTCCGCGACCGCCTGCGCCCGTTCTTCGCGGAGCTGCGGCCGTTCGCCGCGGGGGCGGAGCCGACCGTGCGCGACCTCTCCCGGACGATCCGCCGCCCGGGCGCGGACAACGACCTCGTCGAGGTCCTCCAGCGGCAGCCGGCGATCGACCAGATCGCGAACCGGACCGCGGAGCGCAACGGCGCGCAGCGCGAGGGCGCGTTCCCCGCGATGCAGCGGGCGGCGCGCGGCGCCACCCCGCAGCTCGCGTTCTTCCGGCCCTACACCGTCGACGCCGTGGGGTGGTTCGACGACTTCTCGACGTCGGGTGCCTACGACGCGCTCGGCTCCTACTCCCGCGCGGGCCTGGCGCTCAACCAGTTCTCGATCACCCCGACGCTCGACGCCCTCGTGCCGGTCCCGGGCGGCCTGCGCCCGCTGCTCGAGGGGGCCCTGCCCGGGCTCAAGACGGGCCGCAACAACCGCTGCCCCGGCTCGAACGAGCGCCGGGCGGCGGACGGCTCGAACCCGTACAAGCCGTCGCCCGACTTCAACTGCGATGCGACCCAGGTGCCGATCGGGCCATGAGCCGCGTCGTCCTCATCCTGCTCCTCGCGGCTGCCGCGATCACCGGCGTCGTCCTGCTCACGGGCGGCGACGACCGCGACTCCGGGGCGCTCACCTACGAGGTCGAGCTCGACAACGCCTCCGGCCTGACCGAGGGCGCGGACCTCCGCGCCGCCGGTGTGCAGGTGGGCTCGATCAAGAGGCTGTCGCTCGACGCGCGGACGGCCCGGGCGATCGCGACGGTCGAGGTCTCGCGCCCGGAGTTCGGCGGGCTGCGCGAGGACGCGGAGTGCGTCGTCAAGCCGCAGTCGCTCATCGGCGAGTACTTCATGGACTGCGACCCGGGGACGTCGCGGACGCAGCTGCCCCGCGGCGGCCGGGTCCCGATCGAGCGCACGGCCGGGACCATCCCGCCGGACCTCGTCAACAACATCCTGCGCAGGCCCTACCGCGAGAAGCTGCAGGTCATCGTCGCCGAGCTCGGCGGTGGCTTCGCCGCCCGCGGCGGCGACGTCAACGAGACGATCAAGCGTGCGATCCCGGCGCTGCGGGACACGGATGAGGTCCTGCGGCTGCTCGCCGAGGAGAAGGACACGCTCACGCAGCTGACGCGCGATGCCGATCGCGTCGTCGGCCGCCTCGACGCGAGCAGCACCGAGCTCTCGCGCTTCGTCTCCGAGGCGAAGGACACGGCCGAGATCTCCGCGAACCGCCGCACGGAGCTCGCGGGGACGATCCGGCGCCTGCCGCGCTTCCAGCGCATCCTGCGCCCGACGCTGCGGGAGCTCGGGGTGGCAGCGCGGCGCCAGACCCCTGCACTGCGGGACCTGCGGATCGCGGCACCGTCCCTCACCGGCCTGCTGAACAACCTCGGGCCCTTCGCCGACGCCTCCCGCCCGGCGGTCCGCGCGCTCGGCCGCGCCTCGACGGCGGGCACCACGGCCGTGCGCGACGCCCGCCCCTTCGTCTCCTCCCTGCGCGCCGTCGCCGGCGTGCTCAAGGAGCCCCTGACGAACCTGCGCTTCGTCCTCGAGCACGTCGACGACCGCGGCAACGCGGTCGAGAAGAACCCGCTCTCGCCCGGCGGCGCCGGGTTCACGGGCCTCGAGGCCGTGCTCCAGTACTTCTTCACCCAGTCGCAGGCGATCAACCTCTTCGACTCCCGGGGCTACGTCCTGAAGCTGAACGCCATCATCTCGGAGTGCTCGGGCTACACGAACGGCTCCACCGCCCTCGCCGACCCGGAGCGCACGAAGCGCTGCTCCGCGGCGCTCGGGCCCGGCGGGAAGTTCGAGCCCACGCCGCCCG
>JAOPZO010000115.1 GCA_025964065.1 Solirubrobacterales bacterium
GGCGTGGGCTCGAGCGCCTCGGCGGCCGGCACCTCGGACGCGAACGCGGCGTCGCCCTCGAGCACCGCGTCGGCGCCCGGCGCCTCGGATGCGATCGCGACGGGCTCGAACGCCTCGGGTGCCGGAGCGTCGGGCGTGCTCGCGCCCTTCAGCGACGCCTTGGTGCGCGCGCCCGGCGACCACGGGGTCAGCTCGGTGGAGATGTGCTTCTCGATCGCCTCGAGCTCCTTCGTCTGCTTGGGCTCGACGAAGGTCACCGCGCGACCCTGGCGGCCGACGCGCCCCGTGCGGCCGATGCGGTGCACGTAGGTGTCGGGGGAGATCGGGACGTCGAAGTTCACGACGTGGGTGACCGTGGAGATGTCGAGGCCGCGGGCGGCGACGTCCGTGGCCACGAGGATCGGGACGCGGCCGCCCTTGAACGAGAGCATCACGCCGTCGCGCGAGCCCTGGCTCATGTCGCCGTGGAGCGCCTTGACGTTCATCCCGCCGTCGCGCAGCTTCTTGTAGAGCTGGTCGACGCGGATCTTCGTCCGGGCGAAGACGATGGCCTGGTCGGGCTTCTCGGCCGCGAGGACCTCGACGAGCTTCTCGGCCTTGTCGGCCTGCTTCACCTCGAGCCGGAACTGCTCGACGGTGTCGACGGTCAGCGTGTCGCTGACGACCTTCACGTGGACCGGGTCGTACAGGTAGTTGTCCGAGAGCGCCTTGATCGGCGGCGGCATCGTCGCGGAGAAGAGCGCGGTCTGCCGCGAGTTCGGCGTGAGCGACAGGATCTTCTCGACGTCCTCGAGGAAGCCGAGGTCGAGCATCTCGTCGGCCTCGTCGAGCACGACGAAGCGGCAGTCGTGCAGCACGAGCGAGTGGCGGGAGATGAGGTCGAGCACGCGGCCGACCGTGCCCACGACGACGTGGCCGCCGCCCTTGAGCTGCGCCTGCTGGGTGCGGATCGGCGCGCCGCCGAAGACGGCGACGACGTCGACGCCCTTGGGCTTCGCGTACGCGCGGATCGCCTGGGTGACCTGGATGCAGAGCTCGCGGGTCGGGGTCAGGACGAGGGCCTGGACCTCCTGCAGCTCCGGGTCCACGTACTCGACGATCGGCAGGCCGAAGGCCGCGGTCTTGCCCGAGCCCGTCTGCGCCTGGCCGATGACGTCGCGGCCCTCGAGCATCGGCGGGATCGCCTGCTCCTGGATCGGGGAGGGCTTCTCGTAGCCGACGTCGTTCAACGCCTCGAGGGTGGTGGCGGAGAGGCGGAGGTCGGCGAACGTGGTCATCGACGTCACAGGGTAGTTGCAAACCACCCCGGATCAGGAGACCTCGAGCACGACCTTCCCCGTCGTGCGCCGTCCGGCGAGCGCCTCCTGGGCCTCGCGGGCGCGCGCGAGCGGGAACGACCCCCCGACGACCACGCGCAGCTCGCCGCGGGCGGTGCGGGCGAAGAGGTCCGCGAGCGCGTCGTCGATCCACGCCGGGCGGTCGAGCATGTGGAAGAGCCAGAACCCGATGACGCTGTGCGAGCGCTTCAGCAGCGAGCCCGTGCGGACCGTGTTCACCTCCTTGCTCGAGATGCCGTAGGCGATCATCCTGCCGAAGGGCGCGAGCGCGCCCCGGCAGGCGTCGAACACCGCGCCGCCCGCCAGCTCGAAGACGACGTCGACCGGTTCGCCGCCGTTCGCCTCGAGCAGCCGCTCCGTCAGCCCCCCGGCGTCCCCGTCGAGGGCCGCGTCGGCGCCGAGCTCGAGGCAGAGCGCGCGCTTCTCCGGCGTGGAGGCCGTCGCGATGACGCGGCCCGCACCCATGGCGTGGCCGAGCTGGACCGCGAGCGAGCCGACCCCGCCCGCGCCGCTCACCACCACGACGCTCTCCCCGGGCGCGACGCGACCCTGCGTCGCGTAGAGGTGCCAGGCGGTCAGGCCCTGGAGGAGGAGCGCGAGCGCCGTGGCGTCCTCCACCCCCTCGGGCACCGGGAAGCAGAGGTGGGCCGGCGCGGTCGCCCACTCGGCGTAGCCGCCCTGGCCGCAGAGCGCGACGACCCGCTCCCCCGTGTCCTCGCGGAAGCCGACGACCTCGCTGCCCGGCACGAGCGGCAGCTCGGCCTTCGCGACATAGGCGTTCTCGCGGGTGTGGGTGTCGGCGAAGTTCAGCCCGGCGGAGGTGACCCGGATCCGCACCTCGCCCGGGCCGGGTTCGGGCCGCTCGAGCTCGACGAGCTCGAGCACCTCGGGGCCGCCGAACTCCCGCATCTGGATCGCGCGCATGCGCCGGGAGGCTACGAGCGACGAGCGGGGGCCGCATGTGCGACCCCCGCCCGTCCCTGCCCGTGGCCCTGCGCCCGGGGCCTAGCGGGTGACCACCCGGTCCGAGCCGTAGAGCTTCCCCGACGCGCTCTTGAACGTCGTCCGGAGCGTGAGCTTCGCCTTCGGGTACCGGGCCAGGAGCCGCCTGGACGCCGCGGACATCCGGAGCGTCGCCGTCCCCGTCCCCACCAGCTTCTTCGTGAGCGTCGCCTTCGCCAGCGTCACGACCACCGCCCTCTTCGCCCCGCGCTTCGGCACCGCCAGGCGCAGCGAGTAGCGCGCGGTGCCCGGGGTGAGGAACGGCTCCTTGAAGCGGAGCCCGCCGAGCCGGCTGAGCTCCAGCGCGAGCGCCTTGCGCAGCGATGCGTACTGCCGGCTGTCCACGGACAGCCCCGCCGGAATCGCCGGGGTGGCGGGCGGCGCAGGGGTCACGCCCGGGTCGGCCGGGGTCGCCGGGGTGGCGGGCTCGGCCGGGGTGGCCGGGGCCGCCGCGAACCCGAACGCGAGGCTCCGGTCGCCCGGGTGGCAGTTGTACGGGTCGTCGTAGGCGCTGCCGGGGACGCACCGCCACATGCTCGGGTTCGTCGAGCTCGGGGCCCGGCGGACCCGCGTGGCCTGCTCGAAGGCGTAGCCCGCCGCGAGCAGCTTCGCCTCCTCGAACTCGCCGGCCACGAACGTCACGCCCTGCGGGTCCCGGCTGGCCGAGAAGCCGGCCGGCACCGTCAGCACCGGATAGCCCGCCCGGTCGGCGGTCCCGACGAGCGCGTTCTGGTTCGGCACCACGATGACGTCGAAGTCGTCGCTGGTGTCGCCCGGGGTCCCGTTCGCGAGGACGCCGTCGATGAGCTCCTCCGTGGCGGCGTCCCCCGCGGCCCGGTCGTTCGCGTAGGCCGTGGCGGTCGCCGGGTCGGCGAGGTCGACGGCCTGCGCGGTGAGGAGCTCGCCCTGCTCGTACTTGAGCGCCTCGACCGGGTTCGCCAGGTTGTAGTCGATGATGGCCTGGAGCGACTTCGCCCCGGTGCCGGTCGTCGTGCCGAGGTGGGCGTTCAGGTCCCGCTTGAACTCCCGGCCGACGATGCTCGGGGTGGTCGGCGCGGCGGGGATCGTCTCGACCTCCGTCGTCGCCCCCGCCACCTGCAGCGCCTCCACCACCGACGGGTACGGCGCCGTGGCGCTCGAGATGACCGCCACCCGCTTGCCCTGCAGCGCGGTCGGCGTCAGGCCGGCCGTGTAGCTCGGCACCGCGGGCGCGCCCGCGGTGGCCGCGTCGGACGGATCGCTGCCCGCGATGACCTGGAGCTGCGTCGCCGCGTCCATGACCGACCGGGCGACGGGCCCGGGTGCGTCCTGCGACCTCGCGACCGGGAGGACGCCCCTGCGGCTCACGCGGCCGACCGTCGGCTTGAGCGCGACCACGCCGGCCAGCGCGGCCGGGTTGATGAGCTGCGCGGAATCCGGGGAGGTCTCCATGCCGACCGCCAGGGCGGCGAAGCCCGCGGCGGTCCCCGTCGCGGCACCGGCGGACGAGCCGCCGGGGTTCACGTCGGTGTTCGACGGGAGCAGCACCTGGCCGGCGAGCGAGGAGTACGCCTCGGGCATCGTCGTGCTGAGGATGCCGCCGAGCTCGGAGACGTTCGCCTTGCCGATGATGATCGCGCCCGCGGCCTTCAGCCGCGAGACGATCCGCGAGTCACCCGCGGGCGTCGAGTTCTGGAGCGCGACGGAGCCGCCCGTGGTCGGCAGCCCGGCCACGTCGACCTGGTCGGAGACCAGGACGGGGATGCCGTGCAGCGGGCCGCGCGCACCCTGCTCGGCACGCTCGGCGTCGAGCGCCTTCGCCTGGGCGACCGCGCCCGGGTTGAGCGCGCGGACCGCCTGGATCGCCGGCCCGTCCGCGTTCGCCAGCGCGATGCGGGACAGGTACGCCTTCGTGAGCCTCTCCGCGCTCAGCGTCCCGGCCGCCATGCGGTCCTGCAGGCCCTTGGCCGTGGCGTTCTCGAGCGCGAACGGCAGCTCCACCGGCGTCGTGCCGACCTGCTGCATCGCCTCGTCGTAGTCCGGGTTGCAGCCGCCGCGGGAGGCGAACGGCGGCGCGGGCACGGTGTCCGCACAGCGGTACATGCTCGGGTTCACCCGGCTCGCCGGCTGGCGGAGCTTCGTGCCCTGCTCGATGACGTACGCGACGCCGATGAGGTCCTTCTCGTCGTAGGCGCCACCGTGGACGTTGACGTTCAGCGTCCGCCGCTGGGTCGCGTTGTAGCCCATGGGGATCGTGACCTGCGGGTAGCCGGCGCGGGCGCCGTTGTTCACGCTGCCGAGGATCGCGATGACGTCGTCCGCGGGGTCCGCGGTCGCGTTGGCCAGCATGTCCTCGATGCCCTTGTGGGTCAGGCGCTTGCCCTCCACGAGGGCGTTCCGGTACTCGACGGAGGCCGCGGAGTCGGGGCTGATGTCGACCGCCTGGGCCGCGGCGTGCGTGCCGTTGCCGAACTTCAGCGCCTCGATCGGCGTCGCGAGGTTGCCCGCGATCTCCTCGGCCAGGGACTTGAACGGCGCGTCCGGCCCGAGGTTCTCGTAGTAGCGGGTGATGTCGCGCTTGGCCTCGTAGCGCAGGATGTTGCCCGTCGGGATGCCGGCGGAGAGGTTGATGACCGGGCGCGGGACCAGGACCGCGCCGGCGTCCGCGAGCGCCTTGTAGGCGTCGCCGAGCGGCGTGCCCGGGGCGGGGACGGGCTGGACGGGGTTCGTCGTGCCGTCGTTGAAGCCGATGCGCTTGCCCTTGACGTAGTCGAGGTCGAGCGCGGAGAGGTAGTCCGGCACCTCGGCCGGGACGGGCGGCACGACGTCGGCGTCGTTCACGCCCGGACCCCAGAGGCCCGCGTGGTAGGCGATGTCCTCGGCGTCCGGGCCGGCGATGGACTGGAGCGTGAGCGCCGCGTTCGAGACCGTCCGGTCCATCGGGCCGGCCGTGTCCTGGGAGGCGGCGATGGGCCCGATGCCGATGCCGGGCACGAGGCCGACGGTCGGGCGCAGGCCGACGATGCCGTTCACCTGGGAGGGCGAGATGATCGAGCCGGAGGTCTCCGTGCCGATCACGAGCGCGGCCAGCGCGGCGGCGCTCGCCGCACCCGAGCCCGAGGAGGAGCCCGAGACGTTCTGGTCGGCGTCCGTGCCGCTCAGAACCTGGCCCGTGAGGTTCGAGAAGCCGGAGGGCTGGCTGCCGAAGTAGTTCGCGAACTCGGAGAGGCCGAGCTTGCCGAGGATGACGACGCCGCTCGCGCGGAGCTTGCGGACGATCCCGGAGTCCTTCGCCGGGAAGGACCTCCGCAGGCCGTAGTTGCCGTTCGAGGTGTACATGCCCTTCACGTCGATGAGGTCCTTCATCAGGACGGGCAGCCCGTCGGCCGGGCCGAGCAGCTTGCCCGCCCTGCGGCGCTGGTCGGCCGCGCGCGCCTCGTTCAGGGCCTGGGCGTTGTACTGCGTCACGGCGTTGAGGCCGGGGCCGCGCTTGTTCAGGGCGGTGATGCGGTCCACGTACGCCCGAGTGAGCTCGACCGAGGTGAGCTCACCCGCCGCCATGAGCTTCTGGGCCTCGAGGCCCGTGAGCGTCTCGAGGTCGAGGACGGGCGCGGCCGACGCCGGGGCGGCGGCCACGAGGCTGAACGCGGCGAGCGCGGCGGCGCAGGCCGTGCGGCGCCGGGCGCCGGGGGAACGAGGCAAGGGAGATGCTTTCTTCAGGGGACGAAGCCGCGCGGTCAGGCCAGCTGACGGTGCAGGCTGGACGCTAGGTCCGGCCCGGTCCCGTCGGGGTGGACCGCCCGTCGGAACCTGACTGGCCCGGCGGTAGGACCAGTCCTTCCACCGGTCGGACCAGTCGCGGGAGGGCGGGGCGCGGGGCGGTGGCTCTAGGGTCTGCGCCACATGAGCCTCACCGTGGTCGGATCCATCGCGTACGACGCCGTCAAGACGCCCGCCGGCGCCCGCGAGCGCATGCTGGGCGGTGCGGCGACCCACTTCGCGCTCGCCGCGTCGTTCTTCGACGAGGTCCGCGTGGTCGGCCCGGTCGGCGACGACTTCGACGCCGAGAGCTGGGCCACGCTCCGCACGCGCGGGACGCTCACCGACGACGTCGAGCACGTCGCGGGCGGCAAGACGTTCTTCTGGTCCGGCGTCTATCCGACCGCGAACCTCAACGAGCGCGAGACGCTCGAGACCGACCTCAACGTCTTCGAGCACTTCGAGCCCAAGCTCTCCGACGCGGCCCAGGCCTGCGACGTCCTCTTCCTCGCGAACATCCAGCCCGACCTGCAGCGCCAGGTGCGCGAGCAGTGCACACAGGCCCGCTTCGTCGCGATGGACTCCATGGACCTGTGGATCAACATCGCCCGCGCGTCGCTCGAGCAGACGATCCGCGGCGTCGACTGCCTCATCCTCAACGACGAGGAGCTCGAGATGCTCACGGGCGCGCCGAACACGCTGCGCGCCGCGCAGGAGCTGCTGGGCTGGGGCCTCACGAGCGTCGTGGCCAAGCAGGGCAAGTACGGCGCCCAGCTCTTCACGAACGAGGGCCAGTTCGCGGTCCCCGCCTACCCCCTGCAGGACGTCACGGACCCGACGGGCGCGGGCGACTCGTTCGCCGGCGGCTTCGTGGGCTACGTCGCCGCGGCGGGCGGCGAGGCCACCCACGAGGTGCTCGTGAACGCCATGGCGTACGGCACCGCGCTCGCCTCCTTCAACGTCGAGGACTTCGGCACGGAGCGCGTCGCCGTCCTCACCGCGCCGGAGATCGAGGAGCGCGTCGCGGTCCTCGAGCGCATCACGCGCTTCGAGAACCGCCCCGTCGCGCTGCTGGGCTGACCGGCCCGGCGGCCCTCAGGCCGCCAACCAGGCGTGGACGTTCGCGCCGAGCATCGCGTCGACCTGGTCCTGGGTCACCCCGAGCTCGAGGAGCTCGGGGACGACCTCGTCGAAGACGAGGTGGAAGGACCACTTGGGCGCGAGCTGCGCGACGACCTCCCGCGGGAACCAGTCGATCGAGGCGCAGTGGTCCTGGCCGAGCATCAGACGGTCGGCGAAGCCCGCGTCGATCGCCCGCTTGACCATGTCGTTGCGCACGGCCTGGCCCGGCCCGTAGAAGTCGTCGAGCCCGTACCGGTCGATGCCGACGGACACCCCGGTCTGCAGCAGCTCGTGGACGTGGTCCCAGTCCGCGGTGTCCCCGGTGTGCGCGACCTGCACCTTCCCCGGGGCGACGCCCTCCTCCAGCAGGATCTCGACCGAGCGCAGGCCCGTGCGCTCCTTCGGGTTGGAGTGGGCCATGATCGGCGCGCCCGTCGCCAGCGATGCCTGCGCGACCGCGCGGTGGACCTTCTCGACGTCCTCGGTGAAGCCCGGCGTGTCGGCCGCGCACTTGAGGAAGTGCGCCTTGACTCCGCTGCCCTGCAGCCCGACCTCGAGGTCGTGGCGGAAGCAGTCGACGAGCGCCTCGGGCGGCCGGGTCTGGAAGTAGTGCGGGAGGAAGGTGTAGTGCTGCCCGTACACGCCCGTGGCGAGGACGAAGCGCATCCCGGTCTGCTCCTGGACACGCAGGTGCAGCTGGACGTCGCGCCCGAGGTCGAGCACGCCGGGGTCGCAGATCGTCTCCACGCCGTGCGCCTGGACGCTCCGGACCTGGGCGACCGCGCGCGCCGTCTCCTCGTCGTGATCGACGAGGTGCGGCCACTGGAAGCGCACGCCCTCGGCGGCGGTGTTCAGGTGCTCGTGCACGAGCGTGCGGCCGAGCTCCGCGGCCTCGACGGGGCCGGCGGTGGTCTGGATGAGGGGCATGCGGCCGACCCTAACGGCGGCCGTGGTCGCTCACCGGACGCGGACGCTGCCGTCCATCCCGGGGTGCACGGAGCACACGTACCGGTAGGTCCCGGCGCGGCGGAGCGTGACGCGGTGCGTGCCCGTGCTCCTCCGGGCCGAGCCCTCGAAGCGCGGGGTGCCGCGCGGGCGCACGTCGTGCTGCACGCGCCCGTCGTCCCAGCGCCAGGTGACGGTCGTGCCGCGGGCGACGACGAGCCGCGAGGGGCTGAACGCGATGTCCTGGAGGACGACGCTCCGGCCCGCCCCGGCGCCCGCGCCGCTCGCCGCGATCCCCGAGGGGACCGCGGCGAGCGCGAGGACGGCCAGGGCGGTCCGGGCGCGGGGCACTAGGAGACGATGAAGCCCGTGGCCGTGACGGCCTTGAGGATCGCCTTGGCCGTGGCCGGCTTGTCGAACGGGCCGTCGGGCGTGATGTTGTCGGCGTCCGCGCCGTTGATGAGCCCGATGGCGCCCGCGTGGCGCGCCTCGATCGTGAGGATGGAGACCGCGGCGTTCAGGATGCCGAAGTCCTTGATGTTGCCGCCCTGGCCGAAGTACGCCTGGACGCCCGTGTTCTCGAGGACCGCGGCGGTCGCCTTGAACAGCTTCTGATCCGTGTTCGTGCCCTTGAAGTCGAACTTCGGCTTCTTGACGGCCTTGGAGCCGAGGGCCTTGCGCAGGAACGAGACGTGCTTGCGCTCGTCGTTCTCGACGACGGCGAGGAAGCCGGCGAGCGTCGGGTCGGTGATCTTCCCGGACTTGAGCGCCTCGGTGTAGAACGCGGCCTCGAGGTACTCGAGGGTCAGCGCGTAGTTCAGGATGCCGATGTCGCCCTTGCCGAACGAGGCCGGCGGGCGGCCGACGCCCGGCTTGGAGGCCGCGAACGCGGGGCCCGCGGCGAGCGCGGAGAGGACGACGCCGCCCGAGACGGCCGCGGCGCCACCGACGCCGGCCTTCTTCAGGAAGCCCATGCGGGTGTCGCCCTCGACCGCCGCGTGCTGCTCGGCGATGGCGCCGTCGGGATCGATCTCGTCCAGGTTCAGCTTGTACATGGTCCTCCTCAGGACAGTGCTCGGGCACCGGCGGTGCCCTGGTGTGGTGGTGGCGGTTGCGCCGCGCACCGCTTCCCGGTTCACCGGCTTGGCGCCCGGACGCTCGGCACCGCCGCGGCGCCAACTGGCCGTGGGCCGATCGACGCTCGCCGCAGCGGGTACGCTCGCGCCGGATGGACTGGACCTTCGTCTACCTCATGGTGTTCCTGAAGCTCCCGATCGTCGGGCTCTTCTGGATC
>JAOPZO010000421.1 GCA_025964065.1 Solirubrobacterales bacterium
GAGGCGGCCTGTCCGGGGAGCGCGCGGCGGCCGGTGCTGGCCCGCCCGCGACGGTGATCCGGCCGCTTCGTTAGGGTCCGCCGCAATGGACGTCTCCAAGTTGCAGAAGGGCGAGTTCATCGCCATCGGCGGTGGGGTCCTGCTGCTCATCGGCCTCCTCCTGAACTGGTACGCCACCAAGGGCCTCGGCGAGATCAACGGCGAGCAGGGCGCGATGACGGGGTGGGAGGTCCACACGATCATCCGCTGGCTGCTGCTGGCCGCGGCCGTCGCGCCGCTCATCCTGGCCTACATCATCCTGCGCGACCACGCCCTGAGCTGGCCGCGCGGCGAGCTGACCGCGGTCATCGCGATCGCCTGCTTCGGCCTGATCTTCTACAACGGCCTCGTGGCCCGGCCGGGCACCTCGAACTCGCTCACCTCGCTCGAGCTGGGCTGGTTCGTCGCGCTGCTGGGCACGATCCTGATGCTCTCCGGTTCGGCCCTGCGCTCCTCGAACGTCGAGCGCAAGCGCAAGCCGCCCGGCACCCTCTAAGCCCTCCCCCAAGGAGCCCCCATGTCCTCGGATCTCGGTCAGCCCGACCGCAACCTGGCGCTCGAGCTCGTGCGCGTCACCGAGGCGGCCGCGCTGGCCGCCGCGACCCTCGTCGGGAAGGGCGACAAGATCGCCGCCGATCAGGCGGCGGTCGACGCGATGCACATCGTCCTCAAGACGGTCCGCATGGACGGCGTCGTCGTCATCGGCGAGGGCGAGAAGGACGAGGCGCCCATGCTCCACAACGGGGAGCACATCGGCGACGGCTCGGACCCGAAGGTCGACATCGCCGTCGACCCGCTCGAGGGCACGACGCTCACCGCGAAGGGGATGCCGAGCGCGCTCAGCGTCATCGCGCTCTCCCCGCGCGGCACGATGTTCGACCCGGGCCCGTGCGTGTACATGGAGAAGATGGCGGGGGGCCCGGAGCTCGTCGGCGTCCTCGACCTCGACAAGTCGCTGACGGAGAACATCGGCCTGGTCGCCGAGGCGAAGCGGAAGAACATCCGCGACGTCGTCGCGATCGTGCTCGACCGCCCGCGCCACCAGGAGGGCATCGAGGAGATCCGTGCCGCCGGCGGACGCGTGCGCCTCATCTCCGACGGGGACGTGAGCGCCGCGATGCTCGCGGCCTCCGAGAACGCGCCCGTCGACCTGCTGTGGGGCGTCGGCGGCACCCCGGAGGGCGTCATCGCCGCGGCCGCGCTCAAGTGCCTCGGCGGCGGCATGATCGCCCGCCTCTGGCCCCGGAACGACGAGGAGCGCCAGGCCGCGATCGCCGGGGGCTACGACCTCGAGGCCCAGATGACCCAGGACGTCCTCGTCACGGGCGACGACTGCTTCTTCTCCGCCACGGGCGTCACGGACGGCGACGTGCTCCAGGGCGTCCGCTACCGCGGCCGCGGCGCGAGCACGGAGTCGCTCGTGACCCGCTCGCGCACGGGCACGATCCGCCGCATCCACGCCCGCCACAACCGCGACAAGCTCGCGGAGTACACGGGCGAGCGCTACGGCTGAGCGCCTGTCGCGCGCCGTTGCGTGCGGTCCAACTCGGGCCACGCCCGAGGACGACCGCACGCGACGCCGCGCGCTCCGGCTAGGCGACGGAGCCGGCCTCCGGGCGGGCGCCGAGCGCGCCGGCGTCCTTCTCGCGCGCGGGAACGGGATCCGGCGTCTCCTCCGCGGTGAGCGGGCCCGAGAAGTGCTGGACCTTGGAGACGTCGAGGTCGCGCTTGACGAGCTGGCGCAGGAAGAAATGGCAGGCGATGACGTGGATGCGCGACTGCGTGTTCACGTAGAGCCAGGTGCCGAGCTTCGAGGCGATCTGGGGGTAGAAGTTCGCCACCTCGATCTCGACGTGGATGCGGGCCTTGTTCCAGTCGGGGTAGTCGAAGCGGCACACGTCGATCTCCAGGTAGCCGTCGCCGCCGCGCCCGTTCGCCGCGACGAGCAGGCCCTTCTCGATGCGCCAGCGGACGATGCCGCGGCCCGAGCTCATCTCGTACTCCGGCTTCTGCATCGTCAGCAGGCGGATCGCGGGGTGGAACGCGTACACCCAGCGCTCCTCCTCGGAGTAGCCGACGCGGCAGATCCCGAGCGTGAAGCGCGTGAGCGACTTCCAGTACGTGCGGGCCAGGCGCTCGAGGTGCTCCGGGTTCCAGTACCCCTGCAGCGCCTCCTCGGGGAGGATGATGTCCGCGCCCTGGACGGAGCGCACCGCGCCCGTCTGCGGATCGAGGCCCGTGTCGTCCGTCGGCGTGTGGAGCACCGCGCCGTTGATCGTCCGGGAGCCCGCGAGGAGCTTGCGGGCGCCCAGGAACAGGGCCAGGAGGACCGCCAGCAGCCCGGCGGGCACCAGCACCGAGACCATCCGCGCGCGCATCAGGCGGCCTTCCCGTCCAGCGCCTCGCGGACGGCCTCCTCGAAGCCGAGCGGGTGCGGGTTGATCCCGGGCGGGGGCGGGGTGCGCACGACGGTCTCCGCGCTCATGCCGTCCACGAGCGGGCGGACGAGGCCTGCCTCGACGGGCGTGAACAGGCTGACCCAGTAGGAGGAGAGGCGGGGGGAGAGCACCGGGACCTTCACGATCGTCGGCGCCCGCTTGCCCGCCACGACGGCGAAGCGCTGCATCATCTCCCGGTACGTCAGCACATCCGCGCCGCCGAGCTCCACCTCGGCGGGCACGTCGGGGAGGTCGGCGAGCGCGTGCAGGGTGCTCACGACGTCCCGGATCGCCACGGGCTGCGAGCGGGTGTCGACCCACTTCGGCGTGAGCATCGCCGGCAGGCGGCGCACGAGGTGCGAGAGCATCTCGAAGGAGGCGGAGCCCTGCCCGAGGATCATCGCCGCGCGCACGTAGACCAGCTCGTCGACGTGCTCGCGCAGGACCTCGGCGGTCTCGTGACGGGACTGGAGGTGCTCGGAGGCGTGGTCCTCGCCGGCGTCGAGGCCGCCGAGGTAGATGACGCGGCGCACGCCCGCGGCCTTCGCTGCCCGGCCGAAGTTCGCGGCGCCCTTGCGGTCGTTGGCGGCGAACTCGGCGGTGCTGCCCGAGCCGCGGCCCATGGAGTGCACGAGGTAGTAGGCGACGTCGACGCCGTCGAGGGCCCTCTCGAGCCCCCGGCCCTTGATGACGTCGCCCGCGACGACCTCGACCTCCCCCGGGAGCTCGGCGCGCTCCGGGCGGCGGGCCAGGGCGCGCACCCGGTGGCCGTGCTCGAGCAGCGCGGGCAGCAGCCGGCCGCCGACGTAGCCGGTGGCCCCGGTGAGGAGGATGGTCTTGGGCTGCTGGGTGTCCACGTGACAGCTACGGCCTTCGTCGAGCTGCGGGATGACCCCGCAGGCTCCGTGGGTCGTAACCCCACCCGAGCTGGAGGAAACCTTCAACGCCGTGTTGAATGTGTTCCCCAAGGGGGAGGAAGCGCGACGTGACCGGAATGGGCATCAAGGAGGTGGCGGACAAGACCGGCCTGGCGGCCGGCACGATCCGCATGTGGGAGCAGCGCTACGGCTTCCCGGATCCTGCACGCACCGACGCGGGCTACCGCGTCTACGCCGACGAGGACGTCGAGGCCCTCCGCCGCGCGATGGCCTACCGGCACCGCGGGCTCTCCGTTCCCGCCGCCATCGAGCGGGCCCGCGAGAACGGCGGGCCGACGGACCACCCCTCGATCTACGCCGCCGTCGCGGCGGCCGACCACGGCGGGCGCCCGCAGGTCCTGAAGAAGTCGACGCTCGTGGCGATCTCCCGCGCCATCGAGCACGAGACGCTCGCCCAGGCCGCCGCCCCCATCCTCTTCGGCGCCTTCCAGCACGAGCGCTTCTACCGCGAGGTCGAGCCGCGCTACCGGCGCATCTCGCAGTTCTCGACGGCCGCGGTCGCCTTCGCCGACTTCAAGGAGCTCCGGCGCCCCGCGGGCGGCCCCATCGAGGTGCCGATCGCCCAGGAGGACAAGCTCGGCAACGAGTGGGCGGTCATCGTCGACGCGCCGGGCTTCGCCGCCTGCCTGCTCGCCTGGGAGATGCCCGGGGTCACCCAGCCCGGCGACCCGCGGGACATGGACCGCCGCTTCGAGGCGATCTGGACGCTCGACCCGCGCGCGACGCGCAAGGCCGCGAAGGTCGCCGCCCGGCTCGCGGGCCGCGCCGACCCCGACCTGGGCCGGGAGCTCGAGGACCTGCTGGCCGACCGGCCGCTCGCCTACGACGAGCCCGCGCCGACGCTCACCGCGCTCACGAACCGCATGATCGGCTACATGGAGGCCGCCTCCTCGAAGTAGGGCTCAGGCCGGGAGCCGCTCGACCTCGACGGTGCTGCCCACGGCGAGCTCGCCCGTCCCGCGGGGGATGATCGCGAGCGCGTCGGCCCCGAGCATGCTCGTCAGGACGTGGCTCGCCTGGGGGCCCGTGGGCGTCGCCTCGTCGCCGTCGAGCCGCACCCGGACGCACTCGTCGCGCGCCTCGTGCCGCGGGACCGCAACCGTCAGGCGCCTGCGCTCGCGCGGGGTGCCGGGGTCCGCGCCCTGGAGCGCCAGGAGCGCGGGGCGCGCGAAGAGCAGGAAGGTGACCATCGCGCTGACGGGGTTGCCCGGCAGGCCGAACGCGAGCTGCGGGCCGCGGGTGCCGAACCAGGTCGGCTTGCCCGGCCGGAGCGCGACGCGCCAGAAGCGCTCCTCGACGCCGGCGCGCAGGTAGGCGGGCTTCACGTGGTCGTGCTCGCCGACGGACACACCGCCCGAGCAGAGCACGACGTCGGCCATCGTGAACGCGGCGCGGACGGCGGCCTCCGTGGACTGCGGGGTGTCGGGGACCTCGCCCGCGTGGGCGACCTCGGCGCCGGCGCGGCGCGCGAGCGCGGAGAGGGTGAGCGCGTTCGAGTCGTGGATCTGGCCCGGGCCGAGGACGCCGCCGGGGACGACCAGCTCGTCCCCCGTGGCGAGGACCACGACCCGCGGGCGGCGGACGCAGCGGAGGGTCGCGACCCCGGCGTTCGCGGCGACGCCGAGCTCGGCGGGGCCCACGCGGAGACCCGCCTGCAGGACGGTGGTCCCGGCGCGCATGTCCTCGCCGGCGTGGCGGAGGTTCTGGTCCGGGGTCGTTCCGGCCTCGACGCGGACCGTGCCCTCGCGCTCCGTGGTGCGCTCGACCATGACGACGGCGTCCGCGCCCCGCGGGACCTGCGCGCCCGTGGAGATGCGGATGGCCTCGCCCGGCCCGAGCGCGACCGTGGCGGGGTGGCCGGCGCGGGACTCGCCGACGATGCGGAGCGTGCGGTCCGCGGGGCCCGCCTGCAGCGCGAAGCCGTCCATCGCGCTGTTGACGAAGCGCGGCACGTCGTGGGCCGCGACGACGGGCGCGGCGAGGACGCGGTCCAGCGCCTGGGCGAGCGGGACGGACTCGGCGGGCAGCGGGCGGACGGCCGCGAGGACGATGTCGCGGGCCTCGTCGATGGAGAGCACGGGCGCATCATCGCGGAGCGTCCAAGGGGGTGGTCCGGGTCTCGCGCGGGCGCCCGCCTGCGGATCCGCCGGAGCGGTCGGCAGGATGGGCGGCGATGGCTTCCCCGCGCCCCCTCGCCGGCCTGCCCACGGCCGACCCCCGGGCCGTGGCGCGGGCGTGGCTCGTGCGGC
>JAOPZO010000130.1 GCA_025964065.1 Solirubrobacterales bacterium
TGGGCGGTGTCGTGCATCCGGGCCGGCAGCGCGCCCTGGGCGAGCCGCGCCGGCGCGAGGACCGGACGCCACGCGAGCGCGGGGAACAAGCGGTCCGCGCGCTCGGCCGCGAAGTACGTGCCGGGGCTGCCGAGGTCGAACCAGAGCGTCGCCGCCGTGAAGACGTGCTCCGCCCCCGGGCGGGCGCCACGACAGGCCTCCGCCGATCCGGTCCGTCCCCGCCGCCGCTGATCCAACGAGATGACTTCGCCCATCGCCCGACCTCCGCTCCCGATGCGTTCCGTGCCGTGGGACCCATCCCCGGCTCCTGACTCGGAAGGCACCAACGCCCCCGCTCGGGAGAACTTGCGCCAACTCGTACAACCCGGATCACACGCATTGCGCTTCGAACGAACGTCCAGAACACGGTGAGCGCCGTTCCGGTCCAACCCTCCGGGGTAAGGTGCTTCGCAGTCGCACTCCACCCACCCCCTTGCAAGGAGGAGCGTCATTCCCACCCCACCCCCACCCAAGCGCCACCCCTACAACCAGTGGGCGCCCGACGCCCGCGCACTGGACCTCGTCGGCGACAAATGGACCCTGCTCATCGTCCGTGACCTCGTGGGCGGTCCCCGCCGCTTCGTCGAGCTTCAACGGACGCTCCCGGGCATCTCGACCGAGCAGCTCCGCTCACGGCTGAACCGCATGGTCGCGGACGGCCTGCTCACCCGCCAGCGCTACCGCGAGGTCCCGCCACGCGTCGACTACGAGCTCACGGATAGGGCGAAGGACCTCCTGCCCGTGATCGGCGCGCTGTCCCGCTGGGGCTACCAGTGGGCATGGAGCCCGCCCCGCCCCGACGAGCTCATCGACGTCGGTGCCGTGTTCCGCTCCGTCCCGGGGCTCGCCGTCCCGGCGGGCTTCAGCGGCGAGGCCGAGCTCACCGTGCACCGCCGTGACGGGCTGCAGAAGCGGTACGTCGTCTCGTCCGTGGACGGGACCATGCGCGTCGAGGAGCGCTCCCAGCCGGAGGCCGACGCCCGCATCGCGGGCACGGAGGACGCCTGGGTCGCCGCCCTGGGCCCCGACGCGGACACGTCGGAGCTCGAGGTCACCGGGGAATCGGCCGTCGCCGACGCCCTGCTCGGCGGGCTCGCGCCCGTCGCCGTGCGCGACGCGGCCGTCGCCTGACGCCCTGCCGGCGCATCAGAGGGGCCTGAACCCCTTTGATGCGTTCGTGCGGGCCTCACCGCGAGTAGTCCGCCGCCCCGATCCGGGGGAACTTCGTCGTGCCGCCCGCGGGCACGGCGGGCGCGTCCTGCGTCCAGCACGACGGGGTGTCCGACGTGTTCGGCGTCCGGGTCATCCGCGGCCCGTCCGTGTTGAGGCAGTCCCAGTTCGGGAAGATCATCTTCCGTGCCCGCTCGGGGCCTGAGAGCGAGGACGGCAGCATGTACGCGTTGCCGCGCGCGCTCGGGACCTGGCGCCGGTCGGACCAGATCGCCGCGGACTCCTGCCCCTTCGGGCTGAACTGCCGCAGGTAGTGCCCGCGTCCGCCGCCGGCCTTGTCCGCCCCCGTGATCGGGAGCGTGTCCGACAGCGCGCCGGCCCCGTTCGCGATGAAGTCGGCGGTGCTCCGCTGGTGGTACTCGAGCCACTCGAGGATCGGGTTGAGCTCCTCGAGGAACGGCTGGACCCGGCCGAGGACCGGCGTGAGCCCGTCGAGCAGCTCGCGGGTCGCGGGCAGGCCCGCCCGCGACGCGGTGATGAGCGGCGCCAGGTCGGCGAAGAATCGCCGCAGGTCCGGGGCGAGGGCCCGCGCGTCGCGCAGGGTCGGCCCGAGGTCGCGGGCGACGGGGCGCAGGTCGCGGACGAGCGGGTCGGTGTCCTTCGCGAAGGTGTCGAGGCGGCGGAAGGTCGCCCTGCTCTCGTCGAGGAAGGTCGGCAGCACGCGGAACGTCGCGGCCAGCGCCTCCTGGCGACGGGCGGTCGTGTCGAACGTCGCGCCCGCGTTCACGACGAGGTCGCGCAGCTGCCCCTCGTCCTGGTTCAGCGCGCCGAAGACGACCCCCGTGTTCTTCACGAGCCGCTGCACCGCGCCCTGGTGCAGGTCGAGGACGGCGAGCACGTCGTCGGCGTCCGCGGCGAACGCGGGGAGGTTCCCGAGCGCGTCGGAGACGTCCCGGCCGCGTCCCTCGACGCTCCCGGCGAGATCCTGCTGCCAGGTCCGGAACGCCCTTCGCGTCGACGGGTCGAGCGCCTGGAAGACCTCGTCGAGCTCGACGGTGTCCTTCACGCGCCCGTCGGCGAGCCAGCCGCCCTCGGGCACGCGCGGCGACCCGGGCGTGCCGGGCGTGAGCTCCACGTAGGTCTCCCCCAGGAGCGTCTTCTGCCGCAGGATCGCCCGCGCGTTCGCCGCGATCGGCGCGTACGCGGAGTCCAGCTCCAGCGTCGCCACGGTCCGGTTCGGCTTGTCCGGGTCGAGCCCCTTCCTGCGGACGTTCCCGACGGGCACGCCCGCGACCCGCACCTCGGCCTCCAGGCCGAGCTGCGTCGCCTCGGGGAACGCGACCTTCACCCGGTAGCCCTCGGGCTTCAGCGGCACGCTCCCGCCGAAGCTCAGCCAGAGGAACAGCAGCAGCCCGAAGCACGACAGCGCGAAGAGCACCATCGTCAGGAGCCGGCCGAAGGTGGGCGCCTGCTTGACCATCAGGGGCGGCCCTCCGCCGCGCAGATCGTCGGGTCGAGCAGGGCGGGCGCCAGCACGAGGTTCAGCGGCGGGTTGGCCGCGGCCGTGCTCTTCAGCGTGTTGCAGGTGCCGCCGATGGTCAGCGCCCGCAGCGGCCCGTTGGCGTCGGAGGTCGAGAAGACCGCGGAGCCGTTGTGCTGCAGCCAGCCGAGCCAGAAGAGGTAGCCCTCGTCGCGGTCCGGGTCCTCCGGCCCCTCCCGTCCGTCCTTGTTGTGGCCGAGCATGTTGAAGAGGGAGTTCAGGACCCTGGTGGTGCGGGTGAGGTCGGGCGTGGCCTTCGTGACGTTCGCGGTGGCGGGCGCCAGGCTCCGAACGACGGGCCGGGCGGCGCGGACGAAGGGGCGCACCTCGGTCTCGAGCGTGGGCGCCGCCTCCCGCACGAACGGGCGGATCGCGCGGTTCGCGGTGTCGAGCGCGCGCGCTGCCGGTCGCAGCTCCTCGGCGGCGGGCGCGAGGACCTTCGCGAACGCCTCGACCTTCCCGAGGGTCTCCGTGGTCCGGCGCAGGGTGGCCGGGAGCGCGTCGACCGAGCGCGAGATGCTCCCCTGCTCGGAGGCGAACGCCCGGAACACCGCAGAAGACGCGCCGACGAGCCGCGTCAGCTCGCCGTCGCGCGAGGCGAGCTCGCGGTTCAGCCCGTTGAGCGAGCTGATGAGCCGGCGCAGGTTCTCGCGCCGCGTGGCCACCGCGGTCGAGACGCGCGCGAGGTCGCGGTGGGTCGGCTCGAAGCGGCGGAAGACGTCGCGCAGGCTGCTCCCGCGCTTCTCGAGCCCCTTCCCGGCCCCGCCGACCAGGAGCTTCAGGTAGTCGCGGGTGTCCCCGTCGAGCGCGCCGAGGATCTCGTCCGGGTTGACGTCGGGCAGCGTGTTCGCCACCGGCATCGTCCAGCCCTCCTTCACGGCGGGTGCGCCGTCCGAGCCCGGCTGCAGCTCGATGAACATGTCCTTCAGCCCGGTCTTGGGCCGCAGAAGCGCCGTCGCGTCCGTGCGCACGAGGTCGTCGAACTCCGGCTCGAGGTCCATGGTCACGATCGCGCGGCCGTCGACGAGCCGGACCTTCGAGATGTCGCCGACCCGCACGCCCGAGACGCGCACGGTCTGCCCCTGGCCCGGCGTCACGGCCTGGGCGGTGGTGAACTCCGCGTTGACCTTGAAGACCTTCCCCTCCCACGGGAAGCGCAGCCGCTGGTTCGAGAGGATGTACCCGCCGACGCCCGCGGCGATGACCATCAGGCCGAGGATCGCGAAGAAGTTCGGGAGGTTCTTGCGGATCGCGCGCATCAGCGCTCCTCCTCGGCCGCGCGTGCGCGCGCCTTCGCCCGCGCCGTGCTCCGCAGCTCCGCGGCGAGCTCCTCGACCCGGGCCGCCGGCAGGTCCTCCGACTGCACCTTGACCGCCTTCGTCAACGGGTTCGCGTCGAGCTGCGCCTTGAGCCACGCCATCGCGTCCGCCTGGATCCGCCGGTACGCGGGCTGGGCACCGGCGGGCACCTGCGCACGGCGCTGTCCGGCGACAGGAGTCGGGGTGGAGCGCAGGTCCGGCGGCTCCTGCGTCTCGCACGGGACGTCGTTCCGCAACGGCGAGCGGCCGTCCTTCGGCGGGGGCGGGTTGGCCCCCATGAGCGGCTGCCCCGAGAGCATCACCCCGCCCACGCCGTTCGGCGTGGCGTAGTTGCCGCCGCTGATCAGGACCCGGAACCACTGGCCGTTCGCGTCACCCGAGCGGCTCTCACCCGCCAGGCCCGGCAGCGTCTTGAACGAGTCCTCGAAGATCGGCCCCGTCGCCGGGAACGTCTCGTCGACGATCTCGTCGCTCGTGAACGGCAGGACGACCTCGTTCTGGCAGGAGGCGAGCGCCCGGTTCTCCCGCAGCAGCGGCGGCGCCGCGCGGTTCAGCCCCGCGAGGCTCGCCACCGCGGGCCGGAGGTCCGCGGCCAGGCCGCGGGCCTCGGGCGGGGAGACGAGCGCCCGGGCCTGGCGGAGGAACGGCAGCGACGCGTCGATGGCCGGGCCCGAGGAGCGCACGCCGGGCCGCAGCGCCATGGCCAGGCGGCGGGTCGGCGGGAACGCCGCGTTGAGCGCGCCGAGCGCCGGCAGCCCCGCGCGGAGCGTCCGCGGGAGCTCCTCCAGCGTGTCCCGCAGCGCCTCGTCCTCGTCGGCGAACGCGCCCGCGGTGGCGTTCAGGTCGGTGATGAGCGCCTTGAGCGCCGCGGGATCGCGGTCGAGCGCCTCCGCCGTGGCGCCCGCGCCGGCGACGTAGCCGCTCAGGTCGCGCTCCGTGCGCCCGAGCGCCGCGTCGTTCACGAGCGCGGAGTCGCGGTAGGCCTCCTGCCAGAACGGGATGGAGGCGTTGAACCCCTCGGCGCCGCCGCCCGCGGAGGCCGTCGAGAGCGAGCGCAGCAGGAGCTTCAGGTCCTCGCGCGTGTCGGCCTGCAGGCTCGTGAGGACCTGGTCGATCTGCACGGGCGCCTTGGCCTGGTTGATCGGGAACGTGTGCCCCTCCTCCACGACGGGCGCGCTCGGCGACCCCGGCTCGAGGTCGACGAAGAAGTTGCCCTCGAGGAAGATCCGCGGGCGGATGCGCACCACCGCGTCCTCGTGCAGCGGCAGCCCGCGGTCCTCGATCCGGAGCTGGATGCGCGCGGCGGAGGAGCCGTCGCCGAGGTCCTCGATCCGCGTGACCTTGCCGACCTCGACGCCCGCGACCCGGACCGCGGAGCCGCTGCGCAGGTTGTTCGCGGTCGGGACGACGGCGTCGACCGTGTAGTGGTCGCGGAACGGGAGCTCCCCGCGGAACGCGAGCGCGACGGCGACCACCGCCACGACGCTCAGCAGGAGCCCGACGAGCGGGTTCGGCAGGCCGCGCCTCTGGTTGCGCCTCATCGGCCGCCGTCCGTGGAGTACGTGGTCGGGTCGGGCGTGTCGCGGCCCGTGCCGCCCGGGCGGACCGTGAAGGTCTGGCCCTCGGGGACGCGGGCCGGCCCGAGCGCGACGCCCTTGCCGCGCTCGTCGATCCGGCGGAAGCTCGGGCCGACGACGACGTTCGGCTTGCTCGGGTGGTCGACGGAGACGTTCTTGTACGGGTCGCCGTTCGACCGGTCCCGGAACGGATTGCTCGAGGCGAGGTAGCCCTGCTGGCCCGTCTCGCAGTTCGCGCTGCCGTCCTCCGTGACCGCGTCGCCCTGGAACGCCGCGTGCAGCTGCTGGTCGATCGCGCCGGGCTCGCTCGACACCTTGCCGTGGGCGAACTCGTTCGCGGAGTTCGAGTCGACGCCGTCGTTCGAGTCGATCCCGGGGACGCTCGGGGCGCCCTGGTTGAGCAACGCGCGCTGCTCCGAGCCGGTCGCGACGGGCGCGGACAGGTGCTCGGCGGCGAGCGTCCACAGCGAGGTGAAGGAGTTGCAGACCGTGATGTACGGCCCGAGGAAGCGCAGCTGCGGCTGCAGGGTCGTGACCGTCGCGCGCAGGCCGCGCAGCGCACCGTTCGTGGTCGGAGCCTGCGAGAACGCCTGGACGGAGCCGAAGGTCGGGCGGAGCTCGTCGTAGAGCTCGACGGAGCGGCGCTGCACCGGGGTGCCGATCCGCAGCGCGGCGTTCAGCGCGGGCAGCGCGCCGCGCAGCTCCCGTGTCGCGCCCTGCAGGTCGCGGGAGAACGCGGCGGTCCGGACGAGGAACGGCCGCTGGGTGCGCAGCGAGGCGGTCGCGACCCGGAGCGTCCCGGGTCCCTTGCCGATCGTGTCCTGCAGCGCGCGCGGGTCGCGGCCGATCGCGGCGAAGGTCGTGGCCATCGACCCGAAGAGCCGCGCCTGCGTCCTCGAGACCGGCGCGAGGACGCGGGCGGTGTCGGCGAGCTCGGCGAAGAAGCCGTCGAGGTCGGTGGCGTCGGCGCCGAGGTTGCGCATGACGGGCGCGAGGCGACCGAAGAGCGCCGGGAGCTCCTGGATCGTCGTGCTCAGGTCGGTCCCGCGGCCCGTCAGCGCGTTCCCGAACTCCTCGAGGTTCACCTGCGAGGCGGCCCGGGTCTCGGCGTCGAAGGTGTCGTAGACCTCGTCGATGTCCACCGGCACGCTGGTCTGCGAGGCCGGCAGGGTCCCGCCCGAGGGGATCGAGCGGGGGCTCGTCCCCTTCTCGAGCTCGACGTACTTCAACCCGAGCGCCGAGCGCGGACGGATCTTCGCGGTGGAGTCCGCGGGGGTCGCGCCGAACGCTGCGTCGAGCTTCAGCGTGAGCTCCGCGCCCACCCGGCCGTTCGGCAGCTTCCGCGCGGTCATGTCGCTCACGAGGCCGACGCGGTAGCCGCCCGAACGCACCTCGTTGCCCTTCACGAGGTTCGCCCCGTTCGCGATCTGGACCTTCAGCTCGCTCGTCGGGACGAACGGCAGGCCGTTGTTCGCGTTGTAGGCGAGGAAGACGGCGATGACGACCACGAGCGTCGTGACCGCGCCGACCAGCACCGGGTTGGCGACGATGGAGCCCTGGCTGCGGCGCTTCACGCGTCCCCCAGGAGGAAGTCGAGGAGCTGCTCGTTCGTGCCCGGGCGGTCCTGGCCGGGCGGCGGCAGCGCCGGGAGCGGCGGCAGCTCGATCGGCCCGACCTTCACGGGTGCCTTCGCGGGCGGCGCCGCGGGCGCCGTACCGGGCCGGCCCTCCGGGGCCGGGGG
>JAOPZO010000191.1 GCA_025964065.1 Solirubrobacterales bacterium
TGCGGGCGAGCAGGGCGAGCGGGACGACGACCGCGAGCGCAGCGGGCCCGGCGAGCGTGACGGCGACGCGGAACCCAGCGACGACCGCGACGGCGACGACGGGCGCGGTGACGACCGTGAGCCCGAGCCGCGCGACGACGCAGACGACGACGATTCGCCGACGGCGCCCACCGAGCGCGACGAGGACGCCCCGGACGACGAGGAGGCCGCGGTCGACGAGGACGCCTCGGACGACGACGAGGACGCCTCGACCCGACGTGGCTTGCAGGCTCCCGGCTTCCTCGGCGACGAGCGGGAGGCGCCCGTGACACCGGAGCCGGGCGCCGACCGCGAAGCCTCGCGCGGCGGCAGCGCGCCGGCCCCTGATGCCGAGGGCGACCCCGAGCCATAGCCCGGCTTCGCCGCGCACACCTCTCAACGACGTTCCATCACATCCGACGCCCGACCAACGAAGGAGCACCGATGAACCGCCACACGAACCGCACGATCCTCACCCCGATGCACGAGCGCCTCGGCGGGGACGCCGGCCTCGGCAGCGAGGCCTCCGGCTTCCGTCGCCTGGGGTCGCTCATGCTCGCCTTCCTCGTCGCCGCCGCCCTGCCCCTGTTCGTGGCTCCGACGGCGCTGGGCGACCATTCCGACTCGCCCGTCGCGCCCGTGGGCAGCAAGAACGAGGCGGAGCTCGACGACGACGACGTCGACGACGACGACGACGACATGACCGACGAGACGGGCCGCTCCGACGGCGTCAACGACACCCGCGGCACCGACGGCGCCGGCGACACCCGGGGCACCCTCAACACCGACAAGGGCCAGAACACCGCTGCCGCGTCGGCCACCGACGGCGTCAACGACACCCGCGGCACCGACGGCGCCGGCGACACCCGCGGCACCCTCAACACCGACAAGGGCCAGAACACGAGCCGCTCCTAGCCCTGCGTGGGTGATTCGTCCGGCGTGCACCCCGGCGGCCTGGTGATGCCAGGCCGCCGGGTGCTCGTCGGGGCCTAGGGCGAGAGGGGCGCCGCGCCCGGTCTCTGCCTCGAACGGCCGGTCCTCCGGCGTTCGGCCATCCCGAACGAGGCGCCGGATCCCGACTCCCCAGGCCCTGCCTGCCCTGCGTGCGAGGGGTGAGCGACGGGACTCGAACCCGCGACCACTCGGACCACAACCGAGAGCTCTACCAACTGAGCTACGCCCACCGTGCGGCGCGGAGTGTAGCGGCGGGACCCGGCCGGGGTCCCGCCGCATCGGTTGAGAGGTCCGGTCCGCGGGTAGCCGATGTATGTGACGCCGGAAATTGTTGCCGTCCTCGACGAAGACCCGGACCTCTCGGCGGACCTCGAGGGGCCCCGACTGGCCACCGCGACGCGCGACCTTCGCGCCGCCGCGTTCTGTGTGCCCGGGGGCCGTTGGGATCCCGACTGCCACGCGCCGAGCCTGAAGGGCGGCATCGGCCTCCTGGTGCTCGACGGCGTGCTCGCCCGCCGGGTCGGGACCCAGCGCCGTTCGGGTGCCGAGCTCCTCGGGCCGGGTGACCTCCTGCGCCCCGCCGCGAACGACCACGGCGCCGAGTCGATCTTCCAGACCTCGTGGCGCGTCATCGAGCCGCTGCGGATCGCGGTGCTCGACCATCGCTTCCTCATGCGCCTGGCACCGTATCCGGAGATCGCCGGCGAGTTGATCGGCCGTGCGGTCGACCGCGCCCGCCACGTGCTCGTGCACATGGCGATCGCGCACCACCCGCGTGTCGACGCCCGCCTGCTCCACCTCCTCTGGCAGCTCGCGGACCGCTGGGGCCGCGTCACGCCGCACGGCGTGTCGCTGCCGCTGCGCCTCACCCACGAGCTGCTCGCCGACCTCGTCGCCGCGCAGCGCCCCTCCGTGACCCTCAGCCTCCAGCAGCTCGAGCGCCAGGGCCAGATCACGCGCGAGGGCGGCCGCCTGCTCCTCATCGGCGATCCGCCGACCGCGGAGCGGCGCGAGCCGCGCACCGCGCTCGCCGGCTGAGCGGCGCCGCGCGCCGACACCCGTCCGGCGCGCGGTTGGCCCGTCGGATCGGCGGGTAGCGAGCCTTCGTGCGTCGTGCATCAGAGCCCGTCCGCGCGGTCCTGCTCGCGGCCGCGCTCGGCGTGGCCTACCTCGCGTTCCACGAGCTCGTGACGCTGCTGATCACGCTCGTGGTCACGCTGATCATCGCGATCCCGCTCGCGACGACGGCCGACGCCTTCGAGCGTCGTGGCCTCCCCCGCGTGCTCGGCGCGCTGCTCGCGCTCCTCGTCGGCCTCGGGGCCCTCGCCGCGATCCTCGCGCTCGTCATCCCCGCCTTCGTCGAGCAGGGCCAGCGCTTCATCGACGCCATCCCGGACACCTTCGACACGATCCGCTTCCGGATCTCCGACGCGACGGGCGCCGAGGAGACCGAGGTCGGCCAGCGGATCCAGGAGTACATCCAGGGCTACGCCGACGAGCCGGCGCGACTCGCCGGTCCCGCCGCGCAGGTCGGGCTCGGCGTGGTCGGCCTGCTCGGCACGATCGTCGTCGTCCTGCTCACCGCGTTCTACATGGCGCTCCGCCCGCAGCCGCTCATCGACGGGGTGCTCTCGCTGTTCCCGTTGCGCCGCCGCGGCGACGTGGAACGCGTCCTGCACGAGGTCCGCGTCGCCTGGATGGGCTGGCTGCGCGGGGTCGGGATCGACATGCTCGTGACCGGCATCCTGCTCTACATCGGGCTGATGATCGTCGGCCTCGAGTTCGCCGTCGTGTTCGCCGTCGTCGGCGCGCTCTTCGTCCTGGTCCCGTACTTCGGCGCGGTCGCGGGCGGCGTCCCGCCCGTCCTCTTCGCGCTCGCCGACTCACCCGGGAAGGCCGCGATCGTCTTCGGGATCTACATCCTCGTCCAGCAGATCGAGGGGAACGTGATCATCCCGGTGGTCATGGCGAAGCAGGTCTCGCTCCACCCAGCCGTCATCGTCATCGGCGTCGTCGTCGTCGGGCGCGTCATCGGCTTCGTCGGACTCCTCGTGGCGGTGCCGCTCATCTCCGCCACGCTGATCCTCGTGCGCGCGATCTACGTCGACCCACTGGCTCGCGAGGACGAGCGCCGGCACGGCTCGACGGACAACGCCGGGCTGTCGGGGACCCCGACCTCGCCACCCGCCCGCGCGGTCACGACCTCGCTCGGCGCGCGGAACTAGCGGCTCAGAAGAGGTACGGCTGCACGCCCACGGCGCGGGTTCCGGGGAGGACGAGCAGCACCACGGCGACCGCGCCGAGCACCCACATCGCCGCACGCAGCCCGCGCTGGTCCGACGCCCGCTCGCGCCGCGCGACGAGCACCGCGAGGAGGAGGCCGACGAGCGGGACGGTGAGCGCCAGCACGGCGACGACGAGGGCCACCACGGCGTCCTGCGGCACGCGGGGCAGGCCGGGGAGTCGGAGCCGCCGGCGCCCCGCGGCCTCGCGCCGCGCCGCCTCGAGGTCGGCGCCGCAGACCGCGCACCCCGCTGCGAACTGGCTCACGGGCGACTTGCAGCACGGGCAGCGGGCCACGCCTCAGGCGTCCGCGAGGTGCGTGCCGAAGAACGCGAGGATGCGCCGCCAGCCGTCCTCCGCCGAGGGCTCGTGGAAGCCGATCCCCGCGACGCGGAGCACGGGGCCGAGCGGCCCGAGGCCATGGCGGTTGAAGAAGGAGTGCCCCGCGTCGCCGTACTCGCGGACGTCGTGCGGCACCCCCCGCGCCGTGAGCGCCGCCTCGAGCCGCGCGGCGGCGCCCGGGAGGCCGCGGTCCTTGGCGCCGTAGCTCGCCACGACCGGGCACGCCCCCGTGAGCGCGCCGTCGAGGTCCTTCGGGAGGACGCCGTAGTTCGGCGCGGCGGCGTCGAAGCCGCGGGCGGCGGTCATGAGGGCGAAGCCGCCCCCCATGCAGAAGCCGACGACCCCGACGCGGGTCGTGCAGTCCTCGTGGCCGGCGAGGAAGGCGCGGGCCGCCTCGATGTCGTCGAAAGCGCGGCCGGTCCCGCGGCCCAGCGCCTTGAAGGTCCCCACCAGGCAGCGGCGCGCACCGCCGTCGGAGAAGAGGTCGGGGGCGAGCGCGAGGTACCCCGCGGCGGCGAAGCGGCCCGCGACCTCGCGGATGTCGTCGGTCAGGCCGAACGCCTCGTGGAGGACCACGACGCCGGGCCAGGGGCCGGGGCCGACGGGCCGCGCGAGGTGGGCGCCGAAGCCCGAGAGGCCGTCGGCGCGGACGATGGTGGTGGCGGGCACCCGCCCAT
>JAOPZO010000201.1 GCA_025964065.1 Solirubrobacterales bacterium
GACGGCGGGCCGCTGCGGCCGCTGCACGCCGCGCTGCGCGGCGCGTTCCGGGCCTTCGAGCTGCGCGCCCCGGGTGAGCTGGACGCCGAGGTCGGCCCGGGCGTCGACGAGCTCTCCGACGCGCACCAGGTCGCGGTCCTGCGGGTCGTCGAGGCGGCGCTCGGCAACGCGCGCCTGCACAGCGACGCCCACTCGGTCGTCGTCCGCGTCCACCGGACGGCCGCCGGGGTCGAGGTGCTCGTCCGCGACGACGGCCGCGGCTTCCGGGTCGAGGACGCGATGGTCACCGCCCGCGCCTCGGGCCGCATGGGGCTGCTCGGCATGGCCGGGCGCGCCCGGGCGCTCGGCGGCGAGTGCACGGTCACGAGCGCCGAGGGCGCCGGGACCGAGGTCCGGCTCGTCCTCCCGCGCTCCTACTCCGCGGCGTCGACCGCGGCCGGGATCCCGGCGCGCATCGCGAACGCCGCGGCGCCCGTGCGGCTGGAGACGTCGAGCTTCCGGTAGACGTTCGAGAGGTGGAACTTCACCGTCTGCTCGGTGACGACGAGCTCCCGCGCGATCCGCTTGTTCGCCCAGCCCGCGACGACGCCGCTCAGCACCTCGACCTCACGGTCGCTCAGCCCCGTGGCCCGCTGCGCGTGCGCCGTCCGGCTCTCGGGCGCCACCCCCGTCGGGAAGAAGGCCGTTCCCAGCCACGCCTGGCGCATCGCCGCCGGCAGGTCGGACGGATCGATCGCCTTCGAGATCCAGCCCGCGGCCCCGCGGCGCAGCGCGTCGGCGACCTCGGGCGGGTCGCCCGTCGCGGAGATGAGGACGACCTTGACCGCCGGGTGGTCGTCCTGCAGCCGGTCGAGGCACTGGAGCCCGTCCAGGTCCGGCATGCGGACGTCGCAGAGGACCATGTCCGGGCGCAGGCGCGAGACCATCGGCAGGACGTGCGGGCCGGTGTCCGTCGTGCCGACGACGTCGAAGTCGGGGGACGCGGTGAGCGCCCCGGTGAGCGCGTCGAGCATGAGCTGGTGGTCGTCGGCGATGAGGACGCTCACGGGCATGTTCCGCGATTCGGCACGACGCACCGGCATCCTGCTCGCCGAAGGTCCAGTTCCCGGCTGGACCTCCGGGGGGTGCGCGGCGGTCCGGCCGTCGCCAGGCTGCGGGACAGTCGCCGGCCCAATGGGGGTGCCGGCAGGAGGCTCCCGGGGGGGACCCAGCATGCAGCTCCACGTCGTGATGACCGCACTCGCCTCGCAGGCCGCCGACGGGGCGCAGGTCGTGACCCAGTACGGGATGGTGCTGGCGCTCGTCCTGGTCCTGACCGCCGTCGCGCTCGTGGTCGGCGTGCTCGTGGCGGTCGTGACCGTCGGCTCGATGGCCGTGCTCGGCCGGGAGGAGCCGGGCGGCGCCGCCACGCCCTAGCGTCCACGACGTCCCCGGGCCGCGGTCGTCGACGGCGATGTCCTGGGTGGTCGCGGACGGCACCCGGGTCCAGATCCCCGCCGAGGCGGACGACGCGCCCGCGAGGGTGACGGCGAACGTGAGCACGACGACGGCGAGACGGCGCCCGGTGCGCCATCTGCTCCGCCGTCAGTGCTCCGACAGCCCCGGCGGGGTGCCTTTCCGCCCTCGGTGCTACAGCGGGATGTTGCCGTGCTTGCGCTTCGGGCCCGGCTCCCGCTTCGTCAGCAGCGTGTGGAGCGCGTTGACGAGCTTGGGCCGCGTCTCGTGCGGCAGGATCACGTCGTCGATGTAGCCGCGCTCGGCCGCGACGTACGGGTTCGCGAAGCGCGCCTTGTAGTCGTCCATGAGCTTCGCGCGGCGCTCGTCCGGGGTGGGCGAGCCGGCGATGTCACGGCGGTAGATGATGTTGACCGCGCCCTCGGGCCCCATGACCGCGACCTCGGCCTGCGGCCAGGCGAAGTTGAAGTCCGCGAGCAGGTGCTTGGAGGCCATGACGTCGTAGGCGCCACCGTAGGCCTTGCGGGTGATGACGGTGATCTTCGGGACGGTCGCCTCGGTGTACGCGTAGAGGAGCTTCGCGCCGTGGCGGATGATGCCGCCCCACTCCTGCGAGGTGCCCGGCAGGAAGCCCGGGACGTCCGTGAACGTGATGATCGGCACGTTGAACGCGTCGCAGGTGCGCACGAAGCGGGCGGCCTTCGCGCTCGCATCGATGTCGAGGACGCCGGCCATCTGGGCGGGCTGGTTGCCGACGACGCCGACCGCGTAGCCGTCGAGGCGCGCGAAGCCGCAGACGATGTTCTTCGCCCAGTGCTCGTGGATCTCGAAGAACTCCTCGTCGTCCATCGTGAGCTTGATCACCTTGCGCATGTCGTACGGCTTGTTCGCCGAGTCCGGGACGATCGTGTCGAGCGCCTCGTCCATGCGGTCCGGGTCGTCCGTCGGCTGGACGCGCGGGGGCGTCTCGAGGTTGTTCTGCGGGAGGAAGCCCATCAGGAAGCGCGTGTCCTCGATGCACTGGTCCTCGTCGTCAGCGGCCAGGTGCGCCACGCCGGACTTCGTGTTGTGGGTCATCGCGCCCCCGAGCGACTCGAAGTCGACGTCCTCGCCCGTCACCGTCTTGATGACGTCGGGGCCCGTGATGAACATGTGCGAGGTCTCCTTCACCATGAAGATGAAGTCGGTGATCGCGGGGGAGTAGACGGCGCCGCCGGCGCAGGGCCCCATGATGAGCGAGATCTGCGGGATCACGCCGGAGCACTTGACGTTGCGGACGAAGACGTCGCCGTAGGCGCCGAGGGAGACGACGCCCTCCTGGATGCGGGCGCCGCCCGAGTCGTTGATGCCGATGACCGGGCAGCCGATCTTCGCGGCCAGGTCCATGACCTTGCACATCTTCTCGGCCATGACCTCGCCGAGCGAGCCGCCGAAGACCGTGAAGTCCTGGGAGAAGATGCAGACGCGCCGGCCCTCGATGGTGCCGTGGCCCGTGACGACCGCGTCGCCCCACGCGCGGCTCTTCTGCATGTCGAAGTCGACGGTGCGGTGGCGCACGAACGTGTCGAGCTCCTGGAACGAGCCCGGGTCGAGCAGCTTCTCGATGCGCTCCCGCGCCGTGTACTTCCCCTTCGCGTGCTGCTTCTCCTCGGCCTCGGGTGAGGAGTGGGCGGCGGCGAGACGCAGCTCCTTGAGCTGCTCGACCTTCTCTTCGAAGGTCTCGGGGGAGTGCTGGCGCGTGGTCATTTCGCGCGGGATCCTAGTCAGCAGGGTGCGTCGGGAGTCCTCCGGGCAGACTCCGGGGCAATGGCTCGCCCCTTCCCGCCCGCTCCCGGCGTCTCCCACGCCTTCCACGACGTCGCCACCGGGATCCGCCTGCACGTCGCCGAGGCGGGACCCGAGGACGGGCCGCCCGTGGTGCTCCTCCACGGCTGGCCGCAGCACTGGTGGTGCTGGCGCGGGGTCATCGGGCCGCTCGCCGACGCGGGCTTCCGCGTGATCGCGCCGGACCTCCGCGGCTCGGGCTGGAGCGACGCGCCGCCCACGGGCTACGACAAGGAGCAGTTCGCGAGCGACGTCCTCGCGCTGCTCGACGCGATGGGAATCGAGCGCACCGCGTTCGTCGGGCACGACTGGGGCGGTTGGACGGGGCAGCTCGTCGCGCTGCGGGCGCCCGAGCGGATCTCGCAACTCGTCCTCTGCAACATCGCGCCGGTCTGGGGCGCGCCGAAGCTCGAGATGGCCCGCAACGCGTGGCGCTACGGCTACCAGGTCGTCGGCGTGCCGAAGCTCGGGCCGGCGCTGCAGCGCTCGGGGCTCTTCCGTCGGAGCCTGCCGATCCCCGACCCGGCCGCCCGCGCGGAGTTCGCCGCGGCGATGCGGGAGCCGCAGCGCGCCGAGGCGGGCTCGCTCATCTACCGCACGTTCGTGACCCAGGAGGCGCCCGCGCTCCTGCGCGGCCGCTACGACGCGCAGCGGCTGACGATGCCGACGCTCGTCCTGCACGGCACCGCGGACCCGGTCATCCGCCCGTTCCAGGTCGAGGTGTTCCGCGAGCACGCCGACGACCTGCGCATCGAATGGGTGCACGGGACGGGGCACTTCATCGCCGACGAGGAGCCCGCGCTCGTCGCCGAGCACGTCCTGGCGTTCCTCGGCACCGGCGCGCGGGCAGACGGGCGGCATGGCTGAGGCCGTCGTCATCGGGGCGGGGCAGAACGGGCTCGCCGCGGCGATCCGGCTCGCGGGCGCGGGCCTCTCGGTGACGGTGCTCGAAGCCGCGGACGCCCCGGGCGGCGCGGTGCGCACCCAGGAGCTCACCCTCCCCGGCTTCCTGCACGACGCGTATTCCGCGGTCTACCCCGCGAGCGTCGCGTCGCCCGTCTTCGCCGCGATGCCGCTGCACCGCCACGGGCTCGAGTGGGTCCACCCGGCCGCGTGCGTCGCGCATACGCTCACCCCCGAGCGCTCCGCCGTGCTCTACCGCGACCTCGGCGCCACCGCCGCGTCGCTCAACGACCTGCGCCCGGGCGACGGCGACCGCTGGGTCGACTTCGTGCAGCCGTTCGTCGACGCCTGGGACGCGGTCCGGGCCACGATGCTCAGCGGCTTCCCGCCCGTCGGCGGGCCGCTCAAGCTCCTCGCGCAGGCCGGGCCGGCGCAGAGCCTCCGCTTCGCGTCGCTGCTCGTCGGCTCCTCCGACGCCCTCGGCCGCGACCTCTTCGAGGGCCAGGACGCGCGGGCCTGGCTGAACTCCGCGGCCACGCACGGCGACACGCCGCCGAACGGCCGCGGCTCCGCGATCGCCGCGTTCTACCTCAACCTCATGGGGCACACCGTGGGCTGGCCGAGCCCGCGCGGCGGCTCCGAGCGGATCACGGACGCACTCGTCTCGCACCTCGCCGAGCTCGGCGGGAGCGTGCGGACGGGAGCGCGGGTCGTGAAGGTCCACTCGCGCGACCGGCGCGTGACGGGCGTTGAGCTCGCGGGTGGGGAGCGGGTCCCGGCGGCGCTCGTCATCGCCGACGTCATGCCGCACGCGCTCGCCGAGATGGCGGGCGACGGGCTGCCGCTGCGGTACCGCCGGGCGCTGCGGCGCTACGTCTACGGGCCGGCGACGCTGAAGGTCGACTGGGCGCTGGACGGGCCGATCCCGTGGAGCGACCCGGAGGTCCGCGGCGCGGGCACCGTGCACGTCGCGGGCACCCAGACGGAGTTCCTCACCACCGTCCGGCAGAGTCAGCACGGGCTTCCGGAGAAGCCGTTCCTGCTGCTGGGCCAGCAGTCCGTGGCAGACCCGACGCGCGCGCCGGCCGGAAGGCACACGGCCTGGGCGTACACGCACGGGCCCTCGCGCGGCGTCGACTGGGCGGCGGCCGAGCCGTTCCACGTCGCGCGCATGGAGGCGCAGATCGAGCGCTTCGCGCCCGGGTTCTCCGAGCGGGTCCTCGCGCGGAACGTCGCGGGCCCGGCGGCGCTGGAGCGCGACGACGCGAACCTCGTCCACGGCGACGTCGGCGGCGGGAGCTACAGGCTCTCCCAGGTCGTCTTCCGCCCGACCGTCGGCCTCTCGCCGTACCGCACGCCGCTGCGCGGCCTCTTCCTCGGAAGCGCCGCGGCGTTCCCGGGCGGCGCGGTCCACGGCGTGCCGGGCTCGAGGACGTCGCGGGCTTCGTGCTCCGGCAGGCCGGCGACGGCGAGGAG
>JAOPZO010000226.1 GCA_025964065.1 Solirubrobacterales bacterium
CCTCGCACGAGCGCGGCGAGACGACGGTGTCCGCGTCGATGGCGCCACCGCCCGTCGCGCAGAGCGCCTCGAGGCGCTCCACGTACGGCGCGGGGTGCACCGCGGAGAGCTGCGCGTCCGTGGCCCGCGGCGATTCGCGCAGCTCGTAGCCGAAGCAGTCGCCCGCGTCGAGCGCGTGGGCGAGCGCGGTGATGCGGTCGGCGCGCTCGGGGTGGCCGCGCCCCGTGTCGTGCGCCGAGGAGGACGCGAAGTGCGCGAACAGGGGTCCGTGGGGCACCCGGGTACCGTACCCGGCTCGATGGCCCCGTCCGCTCCCGCCGCGCCCCTCGACCCGCGCCCCGCGCTTCTCGCCGACGTGTGCGTCGTCGGAGCCGGGGGCGCCGGCCTCTACGCGGCGCTGACCGCGGCGCGGGAGGGCGCCCGCGTGGTGCTCGTGAGCGCCACGCCGCTCGCCGAGACCTCCTCGTACTGGGCGCAGGGCGGCCTCGCCGCGGCGCTCGGGGCGGACGACACCCCGGACCTCCACCGGCGCGACACGGAGACGGCGGGTCGCGGCGCGGTCCGCCGCACGGCCGCGAACGTCCTCGTGCGCGAGGCGCCCCGCGCGGTCCACGACCTGCAGGAGCTCGGCGTCGTGTTCGACCACGACGAGCAGGGGAACCTGGCGCTCGGCCTGGAGGGCGGGCACGGCAAGCGCCGGGTCGCCCACGCGGGCGGAAGCGCGACGGGCCGCCGCGTGGTGCGCCAGCTCTCCGCGGTCGTCGTCGAGGAGCCCGGGGTCACCGTCCTCGAGAACGCACGCGCCGCCGCGCTCTGGACCACGCCGGAGGAGGGTCGCTGCGTCGGCGTCGTCTGCGAGGACGGCCGCACGATCCGCGCCCGCGCCACGATCCTCGCCACGGGCGGGGCCGCCGCGCTGTGGCGCCGCACGACGAACCCGCCCGGCTCGCTCGGCATCGGCCTCATGCTGGCCCACGCCGCCGGCGCCGCGCTCGCGGACCTCGAGTTCGTGCAGTTCCACCCCACCGCGATCATCGGCGTCCCCGGCCGCGAGGGCTTCCTCGTCACCGAGGCGATCCGGGGCGAGGGCGCGACGCTCCTGGACGCCCGGGGGGAGCGCTTCGTCGAGGAGCTGGCGCCGCGCGACGAGGTCGCCCGCGCGATCTTCTCCAAGGTCCGCGAGCAGGGCACGGACCACGTCGACCTCGACATGCGCCACATCGACCCGGCGCTCTTCCCGAACGTCGTCTCCGCCCTCCGCGACCACGGCCTCGACCCCGTGACGCAGCTCCTCCCCGTCGCCCCCGCCTGCCACTACGTCATGGGCGGGATCGTCGCCGACCTCGACGGCGGCACCACCGTCCCCGGCCTCTACGCGATCGGCGAGTCGGCCTGCACGGGCCTGCACGGCGCGAACCGCCTGGCCTCGAACTCGCTGAGCGAGTGCTTCGTGATGGGCCGCCGCGCCGGGCTCGCGGGGCTCGAGGAGCCCGGGCTCCTGCCCGGGCTCGGCGGCCCGCCCGCCTCGAGCACCATCCTCCGGCCGAGCCGCGAGACCCGCCAGGCGATGTGGGACCTCGCGGGGGTGGAGCGCGACCGCGAGGGGCTGACGCGGCTGCGCGAGGACCCGCACCCGCTCGCGCGGATGGTGGCGACGTGCGCCCTGGCGCGCGAGGAGAGCCGCGGCGCGCACCTCCGCACGGACTTCCCGGCGCTCGATCCCGCGCTCGACGGCATGCACGCCGTCGTCCGGGGCGGCGAGCCGCCGGTGCTCGAGCGCTGGCGCTGAACGCCGGAGTTGCGCTCGTGACGAGCGCCGACGCGCCCGGAACGGCTCGATCCTCGGAGATCTGACGCCGCGTCCGACCGTGACGCATATCACGGTGATCCGTGCGCCGCGACGCAACGACAACTCAACACGGGCCCACTTGGAGCCTTCACCTTGGCTCCCGACACTGCGTCAAGGACCCGGTAGGGAGATCCGGACCGTCACGGAGGAGAGACGAGCCCGCATGGGCTCACCCATCATGTTCCAGTTCAGCAGGGCCATCTACCGCGAGCTCGCGCGGGACATCCAGGCACCCCCGGGTTGCGCGTCGAAGGGGCACGAGGAGGTGCTGAAGGCATGCGAGCGGAACCTCGAGCGCCTGGCCACCGACCGGCACTACTTCGCCAAGCCGGCGCGGACCTTGTTCTCGGACATCCGCCCGTACTTCCCCATGGCCGCCCAGGCCAAGGTGTTGCACGTGGTGCAGGCGTACGTCGCGGCCGCGGAGGAGTGGCTGCTCAAGCAGCCGCGGCACGGCTACGACGCGAACGGCAACCCGCTGCAGTGCCGCGCCACGACCCGGCGCGGGACCGCGTGCCAGCGCGAGCCGCTGGCGCACAACGGGTACTGCCCGTCGCACCAGCACCTCGCGGAGACCGAGGAGTCCGAGGTCGCGATCGCGGCGTAGCGCTCCCCGTTAGCGTTGCGCCCCGTGCTGCTCGGGGTGGACGTCGGCGGGACCTTCACGGACGCCGTCCTCGTGGACGGCGTCCGTGTCACGACCGCCAAGGCGCCGACGACGCCGGGGGACCAGTCCACCGGCGTCCTCGCCGCCGTCGCCGCGGTGCTCGACGCGGCCGGCGCCCGGCCGGCCGACGTCACCGCGTTCGCGCACGGCATGACCGTCGCGACCAACGCGCTGCTCGAGGGCACGGGCGCCCGCACCGCGCTCCTGGCCACGGCGGGCTTCACGGACGTCGTCGAGCTCGGCCGCCAGGCCCGCGCCGACCTGTACCGCCTCGAGGCCGCGCACCCCGCGCCGCTCGTCCCGCCGGAGCGCCGCGTGGCCGTTCCGGAACGCACGGGCGCCCACGGCGAGGTCCTCCGGCCGCTCGAGGACGCGGAAGCCGTCGCCGCGGCGGTCGCGGCCCTCGGCGGGATCGAGGCCGTCGCCGTCTGCCTCCTGCACGCGGACCGCTTCCCCGCCCACGAGCGCACGCTCGGCGCGGCGCTGCGAACGCGACTGCCGGGCGTGCACGTCTCGCTCTCCCACGAGGTCGTCGGCACCTTCCGGGAATTCGAGCGGGCCGCGACCACGGAGGTCGACGCGGCCCTCTCCCCCCTCCTCGGCGCCTACCTCGGCCGCCTCACGGACGCGGCCGGCGCCCGCGGGCTGCCGGCGCCGCAGGTCATGCAGAGCTCGGGCGGGCTGACGGACGCCGGGACCGCCGCCGCCCAC
>JAOPZO010000272.1 GCA_025964065.1 Solirubrobacterales bacterium
GCCCGTTCGCGTACCGGGCGACCAGCTCCCGCTCGCGGTCGACGCGCCCGCACCCGCGCAGCACGCCGCGGCCTGAGCGGCGGGCGCCCCTCAGCTCGTGTGGCGCTGCCCCCGCTCCGCGTCCAGGATCTCACGCAGCTCCCGCGCTCCCGCGGCGACACGCGCGGTGAACTCCGCCCGCTGCTCGGCGCTCAGCGCGTCCCCGCGGGACTCGAGGAGGTCCGCGAAGCCGCTCACGACGGTCAGCGGCGTGCGCAGCTCGTGCACCAGCGCGACGAGGCGCTCCTGCGGGTCTTCGGGGAGCTCGGGGCGCGCGGCGGCCATGGCGGGCTACTCCGGGAGCTTGCCCAGCGCGATCTCGCCGCGCTCGAGCGCGAGGGCGATCGCGTGCACGCGGTTGCGCGCCTGCAGCTTGCGGATGACGTTCCGGACGTGGGTGCGCACGGTCTCGACCGAGACGCCGAACTCCTCGCCGACCTTCTCCGCGGTGAGGCCCTCGGCCATCGCGTGCATGATCTCGCGCTCGCGCGGCGAGAGCTGCGGCACCTTGGCCGTCGCGCGCGGGGAGAGCAGGATGCGGTCCAGGCGCGGGTCGACGTAGCTGCCGCCGACCGCGACGCGCTCGATCGCGGCGACGAGCTCCTCCATCGAGCCGGCCTTCAGCGCGTACCCGCGGGCGCCCGAGTCGAGCCCGTCGTAGAGCAGCTCGGCGTCCGCGTCGCCCGTGTAGAGGACGACCCCGAGGGCGGGGCGCTGCGCGAGAAGCTCGCGGGTGAGCTCGATGCCGTCGCCGTCGGGGAGGCGGATGTCGATCAGCGCGACGTCGGGATCGGCCACCGCGACGAGGTCCAGGCCCGCGGCGACGTTGCCGGCCGCGCCCACGACGTCGAGCCCACTCTGGCCCAGCATGACCGCCAGGCCCTCACGGAGTGCTTCGTGGTCGTCCACGATCACGAGCTTCGTCATCGCCTCGAACGCTACCGGGACCGGCCGTCTGGGCCCGGTCCGGCCGGCGGACATCCGTTCGCATCTGGTGCGCACGAAAGGCCGCAAAGAGCGGCCGGGTTGTGCGCAAGCGCGAACGGCGCTCGGCGGACCCCCTCTATCGTCCCCGGGCATGGCGAAGGACACGGAGAAGCTTATCCGCCAGCTGTCCCTCATCTCCTACCTGATGGCCGAGCGTCGTCCGGTGACCGCGCTCGAGATCCGCCGGGACGTCGAGGGCTACAGCGGCATGAACGAGGACGCGTTCGCGCGGCGCTTCTACGCGGACCGCTCCGAGCTCGACGCGCTCGGCATCGCCCTGACCGTCGAGAAGCCGGTCGACGGGGTCGCCGAGCAGGAGAACTACTCCCTGCGCCCCGAGAACTTCCACCTCCCGGCCATCGCCTTCACCGACCGCGAGCTCGCGTCGCTGCAGACCGCGCTCTCGCTGCTCGACGGCGAGTTCGCCTACGCGGAGCCGCTGCGGATGGCGCTCCAGCAGATCTCCTGGGGCCGGCCGAGCCCGCTCAACGCGCCCGACCAGGGCTCGATCGCGCTCGGGATCACCGGCAGTGCCGGCGGCCACGAGCTCACGAGCCGCCTCGCGAAGGTCGAGACCGCGATCTTCCGGCACAAGACGATCACGTTCGACTACTACACGATGGAGCGGGACGAGACGGGCCCCCGCAAGGTCGATCCGTACCACCTGCTCTTCCAGGGCGGCCAGTTCTACCTCCTCGGCCACGCGCACGAGCGCGGTGCCCTGCGGGTCTTCCGCCTCAGCCGCATCCGCGGGAAGGTCGCCTACGCGACGAAGGCCGAGCACGACTTCCGGCGCCCCACGGACTTCGACCCGCGGGCCTACGCGAACCGCGCCGACTGGCAGTTCGGCGACGCGACGCAGGAGGCGCAGGTCTGGATCTCCGACCGCATCGGCTGGCAGGTCGAGCGCCACTTCGGGCGCTTCGGCTCCGTCGCGCCCGCGCCCGATGGCGGCATCGTCTTCACGACGCGGTACGCGAACGCCCGCCAGCTCGCGAGCTGGGTCATGCGCCTGGGCGAGCATGCGCGCGTCCTCGAGCCCGAGGCGCTCCGCGACGAGGTCGCCGAGCGCGTCGAGCTCCTCGCGGCCCGGCACGACGGCGAGCTGGAGCTCGCGCCCGAGGGGCCGCCGCCCGGCGCGCTCTCGGCGTCGGCCAACGGCGCCGCGAACGGCCACGCCGCCGCCGCGGCGCGCGCCGAGCCGAACGAGCCCAAGCGCGAGGCGCAGATTCGCCCCGAGCGCTTCGCGCGGCTCGTCACGCTCGCCTCCGTCCTCATCGAGGCGGGCCGCAAGGGCGAGCTCCTCGTCGCCGACGAGGTCTGCGAGCAGCTCCAGATCACCGAGCAGGAGCTCCACGAGGACGTCCAGGTCCTGAACGTCGTGAACTTCGGCGGCGGCTCCTACGTCCTCTACGCGGAGGTCAACGCGGACGGCATGATCGAAGTCGACCCCGAGCCGTACTCGGACAACTTCGCGCGGCCCGCCCGCCTGCTTCCCGTCGAGGCGAAGGCGCTCATCGCGGCCATCGACCTCATCGGGGACCACCTCCCCGAGGGGGCGCTCGAGGGCGCGCGCGAGAAGATCGTCGCGGCGCTGGGCGTCGACCCGATGGAGCAGGGGCTGCAGTTCGCCCGCCAGGGCGCGGACGACTCCGACGTCGCGCGGGTCGTCAGCGAGGCCATCACGGGCCGCCGGCTCATCCGCCTCGAGTACTACAAGCCGAACGAGGACCAGTTCTCCGAGCGGGTCCTCGAGCCCTACGCGCTCATCAACGGCCGCGAGGGCTGGTACGTCGCGACGTTCGACCCGAACAAGGACGCCGTCCGCCACTTCCGCCTCGACCGCGTGAAGGAGATCGAGGTGCTCGAGGAGACGTTCGAGCCGCGCCCGGAGGTCGACCCGTCGGCCGACGTCGAGGGCTGGCCGCGCACGGGCGAGGTGCCCGCGTCGCGGACCGCGCGCGTGTGGGTCTCGCCCGAGCGCGCGCGCTGGGCGCGCGAGGAGCGCCACGTGCACCGGGAGCTCACGGACGGTTCCGTCGTCGTCGAGCTGAGCTTCGCGGGGGCCGACTGGCTCGTCCGCGAGGTGCTGAAGGAGGCCGGCGACGCCGCCGTCCTCGAGCCCGCCGAGGCGCGCGAGGCCGTGCGGGACGCCGTGGCGAAGCTGCGCGTCGTGCGCTGATCCTCGCCCGTAGGGTTCGCGGCATGCCGAGCCGCCGGGACCTCATCCAGATGTCCGACGAGGAGGTCGCCGCCTTCCTCGACGAGGAGCGGACGATCATCTGCGCCTCGAACGGCAAGGACGGCTGGCCGCACCTCATGCCGCTCTGGTTCGTGGTCCGCGACGGGACCGTCTGGGCCTGGACGTTCGGGAAGTCGCAGAAGACCGTGAACCTCCAGCGCGACCCGCGCGCGACCCTGCAGGTCGAGGCGGGCCTCGAGTACCAGGAGCTGCGCGGCGTGATGCTCGAGACGGAGGTCACGATCCACACGGACGTCGAGACGGTCCTCGGCGTCGGCCTCGAGGTCATGCAGCGCTACGGCGGGGGGACCGGCGAGGTGTCCGACGACGCGCGCGCGATGATCCGCAAGCAGGCCGAGAAGCGGGTCGCTCTCGCGTTCACCGAGCGGAAGCGCACCTCCTGGGACCACCGCAAGCTCGGCGGGACGTACTAGCCGGGAGCGGACCGCCTAGCCTCTCGTGGCCATGGCACCCCTGAAGGGCCTCATCCTCTCCGGGGGCAAGGGCACACGCCTGCGCCCCATCACCCACACGAGCGCGAAGCAGCTCGTGCCGGTCGCCAACCGCCCCGTGCTCTTCTACGGCATCCAGGCGATGGCCGACGCGGGCATCGAGGAGGTCGGGATCATCATCGCGCCCGAGACCGGCCCGGAGATCCAGGAGGTCGCGGGCGACGGCTCGAAGTTCGGCGTCCGCATCACCTACATCGTCCAGGACGAGCCCGCCGGCCTCGCGCACGCGGTGCTCACCGCGGAGCCGTTCCTCGGCGCCTCGCCCTTCGTGATGTACCTCGGGGACAACCTGCTGCAGGGCGGCATCCAGGAGCTCGTGAGCGCCTTCGAGGCCAACGCGCCCGACGCGCTGATCCTCCTCACGCCCGTCGACGACCCGGAGAACTTCGGGGTCGCGGAGCTCGAGGACGGCGCCGTGGTCCGCCTCGCGGAGAAGCCGAAGGAGCCCAGGACGAACCTCGCGCTCGTCGGCGTCTACATGTTCACCGCGGGCATCCATGACGCCGCCCGCGCGATCGAGCCCTCGCCGCGTGGCGAGCTCGAGATCACCGACGCGATCCAGCACCTCGTGGACACGGGCAAGCGCGTCGAGCCGCACGTCGTGCGCGGCTGGTGGAAGGACACGGGGCGCCTCGCCGACATGCTCGAGGCCAACCGGCTCATTCTCGACGTCATCGAGACGCGGGTCGAGGGGACCCTCACCGACTCCGTCGTCGACGGCCGCGTGGTCATCGAGGAGGGCGCGACGCTCGTCAACGCGACCGTCCGCGGCCCGGCCGTCATCGGCGCGGGCGCGCACCTCGAGGACTGCTACGTCGGGCCGTACTCCGCGATCGGCGAGGGCTGCGTCGTCGAGCGGGCCGAGGTGGAGCACTCCATCCTGCTCGCCGGTTCGGAGGTCCGCGGGCTCGACGGCCGCATGGAGAGCTCGCTGCTCGGCCGCAACGTGAAGATCGGCCGCTCGACCCGCCAGCCGCGCGCCTACCGCTTCATGGTCGGCGACAACTCGGAGATCGAGATCCTTTGAAGCTGCTCGTGACGGGCGCCGCCGGGATGCTCGGGCATCGCGTCGTGGACGCGGGGCGCGCCGCGGGCCACGACGTGGTCGCCGCGGACCTCGCGGAGTGCGACCTGACCGACGCCGACGCGGTCACCGCGTTCGTGGCGCAGCTCGCGCCGGACGCGATCGTCAACTGCGCGGCGTACACGGACGTCGACGCCGCGGAGGAGCACGAGGACGTCGCGCTGCGGGTGAACGCGGACGCCGCGGGCAACCTCGCCCGCGCCGCCGCCGCGGTCGGCGCGCGGCTCGTGCACGTCTCGACGGACTACGTCTTCGACGGCGAGAACGACCGGCCCTGGGTCGAGTCCGACCACCCCTCCCCGCTCGGCGCCTACGGCCGCACGAAGCTCGCGGGCGAGGAGCAGGTCGCGCTCGCCACCCCGGACCACGCGATCGTCCGCACCGCCTGGCTCTTCGGGGTCGGGGGCCCGAACTTCGTCGACACGATGCTGCGCCTCGCGCAGGACCGCGACGAGGTCGCCGTCGTCACCGACCAGACCGGATGCCCCACCTGGGCGGGGCACCTCGCGCCCGCGCTCGTGGCGCTCGCGGAGGATCGGGAGCAGACGGGCGTCTTCCACGGCGCCGGGGGCGGGCAGTGCACCTGGAACGAGCTCGCGGCGGAGACGTTCTCCCGTGCGGGCGTCGCCTGCCGCGCAACTCCCACCACCGCAGATGCGTTCAAGCGCCCGGCACCCCGGCCCGCCTGGTCCGTGCTCGGCACCCAACGCGAGCCCGGCGTGCGGCTGCCGCCGTGGACCCAAGGGCTGCAGGGCCATCTCGACGACTTGAAGGAGATCTCATGAAGCTGCTGGTCTGCGGCGGGGCCGGGTTCATCGGCTCGAACTTCGCGCGGCTGCGTGCCGCCGCCGGCGACGACGTGGTCGTCCTCGACAAGCTGACCTACGCGGGCCGGAAGGAGAACCTCGAGGGCGTCGAGCACTCCTTCGTGCACGGTGGGATCGAGGACGCCGACAAGGTGGCGGAGGCGATGGACGGCGCGGACGCGGTCGTGAACTTCGCGGCCGAGACGCACGTGGACCGCTCCATCGCCGACCCGATGGCCTTCGTCCGCACGCACGGCGAGGGGACCTACGTCCTGCTCGAGGCGGCCCGCGAGCGGAAGCTCCGCTACGTGCAGGTCTCCACGGACGAGGTCTACGGCTCGATCGCGGAGGGAAGCTTCACGGAGTCCTCTCCGCTCGCCCCCTCGTCGCCGTACTCGGCGACGAAGGCGGGCGCCGACCTGCTCGTCGGCTCGTACTTCGACACGTTCGGCCTCGAGACGCTCATCTGCCGCGGCTCGAACAACTACGGCCCGCGCCAGTACCCCGAGAAGCTCATCCCGCTCATGGTCCTCAACGCCCTGCACGGCGACAAGCTGCCCGTGTACGGCGACGGCATGAACGTCCGCAACTGGCTCTTCGTCGAGGACTTCGCGCGCGGCATCGGCCACGTCCTCGAGCACGGCGTTCCCGGCGAGGTCTACAACGTCGGCGGCCCGGACGAGGAGGACAACCTCACCGTGGTCAAGCGCATCATCGAGATCGTCGGCGGCGACGAGGCCGAGCTCATCCAGTACGTCACGGACCGCCCGGGCCACGACCGCCGCTACTCCCTCGGCAGCGAGAAGGTCCGCGCGCTCGGCTGGGAGGCGCAGGTGCGCTTCGAGGAGGGCCTCGAGCAGACGGTCAGCTGGTACCGGGACAACGCGTGGTGGTGGGAGCCGATCCGCTCCGGCGACTACCGCGCGTACTACGAGCGCCAGTACGGGACGTCGCTGGGCTGACGTTGCGAGCGGTCCGGTTCGGCGATCCGGCGAACTAGGCCACGAGCAACGCGAGGAGGTCCTCGACGGTCGCCGCCGCGGCATCATCGTCGAGGTCCTCCCAGACCAGCCGAACCGTGACGACGCCCTCCCGGAGGAGCTTCCGGTCGCGGCGGCGGTCCTCCCGCATCTCCCCCTGCCGCGCGTGGAACGCGCGCGAGTCGAGTTCCACGACGACGCGCTGCGCCGCGTAGCGGCAGTCGACGAGGACCCCGCCGACGCGCGCGTTGACCGCGTCGGGCAGCGGGACGCCGTGCCGCCGGCAGAAGCGCAGGAAGCGCCGCTCGAACTCCGACTTCGTGTGGGCCTCGAGGCGCTCGCAGAGGCGCCGGAGCTTGACGGCGCCCCGTCGGTCCGTCGCCCGGCCCTGCGCCTGGCGGATCGCCGCGACGTCGAGGAGACGGACACGATCGGCGACCCCCCGCAGCTCGGGCCAGGTGAGCACCGACGCGAGGTCCACGATGGTGCGCGCCGGCGTGGTGACCGCCAGGAGCGGATGCCGCGCGACGTCGACCGCGTAGAGCCGCGCCATGCGGTGGACGGTGAGGCCCGGCCGCGAGGTCGCCTCGTTGATGGTCGTGACGTGCTGCTGCCCGGCCGGGTTCGCCATCCACCCGTGGAACGCGGCCGCCGACTGGTGGCTCAGGACGCATCCGGGCACGGCCCAGACGGCGGCGACCCACTCGCCCTCCGGGCGCAACAGCCGATGGCCCACCGTGTAGACGCCGCGGTGCTTGCGGTGCAGGCGCGCATCGGCGAGCCGGAGCCCGATGGCGTCCTTGTCCAGGCCGAGCGCGACGAGCTGCTCGCGGCGGACGAGTCCTTCCTGCGCCTCGGCGAGCTCGACGACGGCCCAAGCCTGCTGCAAGCGGTCTTCCTCGGGCATCACCCGAACTAGGCCGCTCGAGCGCCGCCCGCCCCGCGAGTGGGCGTCCTCCCGCTCAGCCGATGCCGGAGAGCTTCCAGCGCGGGCCCTCCCTGACGAGCGTGAAGCGCGCCTGCGCCTCGACCTCGCCGGTGCCCGTGGGCTGGACGACCGCGACCGCGTTCTCGCCGCTGATGCGGACCTCGCGGATCGCGAGCTCGGTCTCGCTCACGTCGCGCAGGGAGCGCTCGATCTGGTCCGGGCAGCGGTCGGTGCCCTTCGCGTCGTCGAGCCGCTTCACGAGCGGCGCCGCGAGGTAGTCGGCGCAGATCTGCTCGTAATCGCGGTCCCCCGTCGCGTCGGAGAAGTCGCGCACCGCGGCGGCGACGGCCTGGCGGGCGGGCTCGCGGAACTCGGCGTCCTGGACGTCGGAGCCCTCGGCGGCCCCGCAACCGGTCGCCAGGACCGCTCCCGCGGCGAGGGCGAGGGCGAGCGGACGGCGTGCGGACATGCGGCCCATCCTAGGCGACCGCACCCGCACCCGGTCCGCGCCGCCGACGCCGTACCCTCCGGCGCGGATGCCCTCCCCCGCCCAGCCGCCCGTCCCCCGGGGGCGCCACGCCCCGCCGCTCGAGGTCCGCGTCGAGGTGCAGCGCGTCCGCCTGTTCACGGCGGCCGCCGCCGTCTTCGCGCGGGTCGGCTTCGCGGACGCGAGCGCCGAGGCCGTGTCGCGGGAGGCGGGCATGTCGAAGGCGACGTTCTACGAGCACTTCGCGAACAAGGAGGAGTGCATCCTCGCCCTCTTCGACCAGTCCCGCGCGTACGTCCTCTCCGAGATGGAGCGCGCCGCGGGCTCCCCGGACGACGTGGCGAGCTACCGCGAGTGGGTTCGCCGGAGCCTCGCCGCCTTCGTCGACATCCTCGCCGTGCATCCCGACCAGGCGCAGACGCTGCTCGTCGAGATCATCGGTGCCGGCCCCCGGGCGATCGCCCGACGCGACGCCGTGATGGATCTCTTCGCCCGGCTCCTGCTCCGCGACAACGCGCTGATCGCGCCGCGCTTCGGCACGCCGCAGTTCGCCTCCCAGGACGACGCCTTCGCCTGCATCGGCGCGGTCTTCGAGGTCGTCTCGCGACAGCTGCGCACAGGGCAGCCCGAGGACATCCGGGCGGTCGCGCCGATCCTCGAGCGCGTGATCCTCGGCGTGCTGCACGAGTCCGAGCGGCGTTGAGCGCGCTCGACGCGCTCGAGCAGGAGATCACGACCTGCCGGCGCTGCCCGCGCCTGGTGGCGTGGCGGGAGGAGGTCGCCGCCACGAAGCGCCGGGCGTTCGCCGACGAGGAGTACTGGGGCCGTCCCGTCCCCGGCTTCGGCGACCGGGAGGCGCGCGTGCTCGTCCTCGGCCTCGCCCCCGCGGCGCACGGCGCGAACCGCACGGGCCGGATCTTCACGGGCGACCGCTCGGGCGACTTCCTGTTCGCGGCGCTCCACCGGACGGGCTTCGCGAACCAGCCCACGTCGGTCTCCCGCGACGACGGCCTGGCGCTGAGGGGCGCGTGGATCGCGGCCGCCGTCCGCTGCGCCCCGCCCGCGAACAAGCCGACCCCCGCCGAGCGCGACACCTGCCTGCCGTTCTCCGTCCGCGAGCTCGCCCTCCTCGGCGGCATCGAGCTCGTGCTCTGCCTGGGGGCGTTCGCGTGGGAGGCGGCGCTCCGGCTGCGCGTCGCGGCGGGGGAACCCGCGGTGCGGCCGCGCCCGCGCTTCGGCCACGGGGTGCAGTGGGGCGAGGTCGGCCGCGACCGCCTGCCGCTCCTCGGCTGCTACCACCCCTCCCAGCAGAACACCTTCACGGGCGTCCTGACCCCGGCGATGATCGACGACGTCCTGCTGCACGCACGGGAGCTGACCGGACTCCCCCTGGGGGGTCCAGGCGCCTGAAGTTGTCGGGTCGACCCTCCGTCGGGTGGCCTGACGGCGCGTCAACCTGCCCTGACTAGGGCGAACCGACAACCCATACGTCCAGTTTGGGACCATCAGTGCTCTCGATCCGAACGACGAGGTTCGATGATTGACGTGTGCCCGTCCGCCTCGCCATCGTCGACGACAACGACGTCTACCGCGCCGGGATGGTTCGAGCCGCCGTCGCCCATCCGGACATCGACCTCGTCGCCGAGGCCGACGGTGGGGTCGCCGCCCTCGACGTGATCGCCCGCCACCGCCCGGACATCGCGCTCGTCGACCTCCGGATGCCCTCCGTCGACGGCATCGACGTCTGCCGGCGCGTGCCCCGCATGAGCCCGCCGACCCACTGCCAGGTCGTGATCCTCTCCGCCGCGACCGAGGCCGGCGTGCACGATCTCGCGCTGGAGGCCGGCGCCGTCGCCTTCCTCACGAAGGACCTGCCGCGCAAGGAGATCCTGCGCGCGGTCGTGGCTCTCGGCGAGCGCCAGGCGATGCGCCCCGCGCGCTAGGAGCGCCGCCGCACCCGGCGTGGGAACACCCGTTCGCGGGCATATCCTGACCTCATGCCGCTCAGTGCCTTCACGCCCAAGGTGGCCGAGTGGTTCGAGAACGCGTTCAAGGCGCCCACGGAGGTCCAGGCCCAGGCGTGGCCGGCGATCGCGACGGGGCAGCACACGCTGATCTCCGCTCCGACGGGCTCGGGCAAGACGCTCGCGGCGTTCCTCTGGGGGCTCGACCAGTTCGTCCGCGAGCCCACGCGCGACGTCGTCGGCACCCGCCTCGTCTACGTGAGCCCGCTCAAGGCCCTCGCCTACGACGTGGACCGCAACCTCCGCGCGCCGCTGCGCGGCATCGGGGCCGACGTGAGCGTCGCGATCCGCACGGGCGACACGTCGCAGAAGGAGCGCGCGCAGATGAAGCGCACGCCTCCGGACATCCTCATCACGACCCCGGAGTCGCTCTACCTCATCCTCACGAGCCAGGCGCGCTCGATGCTCGAGCACACCCAGAGCATCATCCTCGACGAGATCCACGCGGTCGCGGCGACGAAGCGCGGCTCCCACATGGCGCTCACGCTCGAGCGGCTCAGCGCGCTGAACACCGACCACGAGGTGCAGCGGATCGGGCTCTCGGCGACCCAGAACCCGCTCGAGGAGGTCGGCCGCTACATGGTCGGCCCGCAGCGCAGGTGCACCATCGTCGACGCCGGGGTGCGCAAGCCGCTCGACCTGAAGATCCACGTGCCCGTCGAGTCGATGAAGGAGCCGGAGCAGGGGCACCCAGGAGGCACGAACGGGTCGGGCAGCCTCGACCCGCTCGACCCGCTGGGGGGCGGCGAGGCGACCCGGAAGTCGATCTGGCCCGCGATCTACCCCGAGATCCTGAAGCTCGTCCGCGAGCACAAGTCGACGATCGTCTTCGTGAACAACCGCCGCGGGGCGGAGCGCCTCGCGCTCCGGTTGAACGAGCTCGCGACGGCCCAGGCCGAGGAGCACGGCGGCGACGCGGTCGCGGCCATGAGCATCGCGCGCGCCCACCACGGCTCGCTGGCGCGGGAGGAGCGCACGGTCGTCGAGGAGCTCCTGAAGAGCGGTGAGCTCCCCTGCCTCGTGGCGACCTCCTCGCTCGAGCTCGGCATCGACATGGGCGCCGTCGACCTCGTGCTGCAGGTGGAGTCGCCCAAGTCCGTCGCGCGCGGCCTCCAGCGCATCGGCCGCGCGGGCCACAACGTCGGGGACACCTCGAAGGGCCGGATCTTCCCGAAGTTCCGCGGCGACCTGCTCGAGTGCGCGGTCATCACGAAGCTCATGCGCGAGGGGCGCATCGAGAAGACCGTGGTGCCGAAGAACGCGCTCGACGTGCTCGCCCAGCAGGTCGTGGCGATCGTCGCCTCCAACGACCCCGAGCCGACGAACGTCGACGACCTGTACGCGCTCGTCACCCGGACGCACTCCTACGGGGAGCTCACGCGCGAGCTGCTCGAGAACGTCCTCGACATGCTCGACGGCCGCTACCCCTCGCAGGAGTTCGGCGAGCTCCGGCCGCGCCTCGTGTGGGACCGCCTCGGCGGGACGCTGCGCCCACGGAAGGGCGCCCAGGGCCTCGCGATCGTCAACGCGGGCACGATCCCGGACCGCGGGCTGTTCTCCGTGGTGCTGCCGGACGGCCGGCGGGTCGGCGAGCTCGACGAGGAGATGGTCTACGAGGCGCGGCCGGGGCAGACGTTCCTGCTCGGCGCCTCCTCGTGGCGGATCGAGGAGATCGGCCGCGACCGCGTCATCGTGACGCCCGCCCCGGGCGCGCCGGGCGCCCTGCCGTTCTGGAAGGGCGACTCCGTCGGGCGCCCGAAGGAGCTCGGGCAGGCCGTCGGGCAGTTCGCGCGCGAGGCGGTCTCGCAGACGCCCGAGCAGCTCGAGAAGGACTACGACCTCGATCCGCGGGCCGCCCGGAACCTCGTCGACTTCCTGCAGGAGCAGCAGGAGGCGACGCGGATCGTGCCGTCGGACCGGACGCTCGTCGTGGAGCGCTTCCGGGACGAGATCGGCGACTGGCGGATGTGCATCCTCAGCCCGTACGGCGGGCGGGTGCACGCGGCCTGGGCGCTCGCGCTCTCCGCCCGGATCCGCGACCAGTACGGGCTCGAGTCCGACGCGATCTACTCCGACGACGGGATCATCGTCCACCTCCCCGACGCGGACGAGCCGCCCGGGGCGGAGCTCGTGATGGTGCCGCCGGACGAGCTCGAGGAGCTCGTGGTCGGGGAGCTCGGCAGCTCGGCGCTCTTCGGCGCGCGCTTCCGCGAGAACGCCGGCCGGGCGCTGCTCATCCCGCGCGCGTACCCCGGGAAGCGCACGCCGCTCTGGCAGCAGCGCCTGAAGTCGCAGTCGCTGCTCGAGGTCGCCAAGCGCTACGCGGACTTCCCGATCATTCTCGAGACCTACCGCGAGTGCCTGCGGGACGTGCTCGACGTGCCCGGCCTCGAGGAGCTCCTCACGGGGCTGCACTCCCGCGAGATCGGGCTCGTGGAGGTGGAGACGCAGAGCGCTTCGCCGTTCGCCAGCGCGCTGCTGTTCGACTACGTCGCGACGTACATGTACGAGGGCGACACGCCGAACGCCGAGCGGCGCGCGGCGGCCCTCTCGCTCGACCGTGACCTGCTGCGCGAGCTGCTCGGGCAGGAGGAGCTGCGCGACCTCATCGACCCCGACGCGCTGCAGCAGGTGGAGGACGACCTGCAGCACCGGAGCGACCGCACCCGCGCGACGTCGAAGGACGCGTTCGGAGACGTGCTGCGCCGGGTCGGCGACCTGACGCTCGTCGAGGCGAGCGCGCGCATGGTGCCGGAGCTCGACGCGGAGCAGGTGCTGCTCGAGCTCGCGGCGGAGCGGCGAGCGGTGCGCGTGCGGATGGCGGGCGAGGAGCGTTGGATCGCCGCGGACGACATCGGCCTCTACCGCGACGCGCTCGGCGTCGTGCCGCCCGGCGGGCTGCCCGAGGCGTTCCTGGCCGATGTCCCGAACGCGTTCGTGAAGCTCGCGGGGCGCTTCGGCGCGACCCACGGGCCCTTCACCACCGACGAGCTGCGCGAGCGCTACCGGGTCGATCCGAGCGCGCCGCTGGAGGCGCTCGAGCGCGACGGCTCGCTCGTGCGCGGGGAGCTTCGCCCGGGCGGAACGGAACGCGAGTGGTGCGACACGGAGGTGCTGCGGCGGCTGCGCCGCGCGTCGCTCGCGGTGCTCCGCAAGGAGATCGAGGCCGTCGACCAGCGCGCGCTCGCCGCGTTCCTCCCCTCCTGGCAGGGGATCGACCGGCACCCGCCGGCGGGCGCGGGGGTCGACCGGCTGCGCGAGGTGCTCATCCCGCTGCAGGGGATCGCGCTGCCCGTCGAGGTGTGGGAGCGCGACGTGCTGCCGAGGCGCTGCGGCGCGTACTCGCCCGTGTGGCTCGACGCGCTCTGCGCGAGCGGCGAGGTCGTGTGGGTCGGCGCGGGCGCCATCGGGCGCTCCACGGGCCGGGTGGCGCTGTACTTCCGCGACGACGCGGAGGCGATCGGGCCGCCGCCGGTGAAGGTCGAGCGGCCCGACCTGCCCGAGCACGACGTGCTGCGGGAGCGGCTCAAGCTCTCCCCGTGCTTCTTCACGGACCTGCTCGCGGAGCTCGCGATGGGGCCCGAGCAGCTGCAGGAGGCGCTCTGGGACCTCGTGTGGGCGGGCGAGGTGACGAACGACGCGTGGGCGCCGCTGCGCGCGCCGAAGCAGACGCTGGCGAAGGCGCGGCCCAAGACCAACCGGCCCGGCCGCCGCTTCGGGACGCGCCGGACGGGCAGCGCGGCGACGCCGACGCAAGGGCGCTGGGCGCTCGCGGAGACCATCTTCCGTCGCGAGCCGGAGCCGGGCGCACGGCGCCGCGTGCTTGCGGAGCTGCTGCTCGAGCGGTACGGGATCGTCACGCGGGAGCAGGTGCTGGCCGAGGGGATCACGGGCGGGTTCTCGATCCTCTACGACGCGCTGCAGCAGCTCGAGACGCTCGGGGTCTGCCGGCGCGGCTACTTCGTGGAGGGGCTCGGCGGGGCGCAGTTCGCGCTGCCGGGGGCGGTCGAGCGGCTGCGGGCGCAGCAGGTCGCCGAGGAGACGCCGCCCGTGGTGCTCGCGGCGACGGACCCGGCGCAGCCGTACGGCGCGGCGCTGCCGTGGCCGAGGCGCGACGCGGAGAAGCGGCGGCCGGCACGGGTGCGGGGCGCCTACGTCGTGCTGAGCGGCGCGGAGCCGGTCGTGTACGTCGAGAAGGGCGGCCGGGGCCTCGCGCTCCTCGTCGAGCCCGACGACCCGCGGATGCGCGGCGCCCTCGAGGCGCTCGTGGCCTTCATCTCGGGCTCCCGGGGCCGCAAGCTCTCCCTCGAGAAGGTCGACGGGGACGCGATCATCGGCCACGAGCTCGAGGAGCTCCTGGTCGAGCTGGGCTTCCGGCAGGGCCCGACGAAGCTGACCCTCTCGGCCTGAGCCGCCCGCCCGCCCGAAAGGGGCCTGACCCCTTTCAGGCGGTGGCGTTGCGGAAGCGCGCGAACGGCCACGGAACACGCACGGGACGCGCACGTCGCAACCACTCGTGCGTCCCGGCGCGCGGGCATCATCCGTCACGAACCCCGTGTTTGCAGGCGTTTCGCGACGCCTGAAAGGGGTCTGACCCCTTTCAGGTGGCGCGGGCCAGGAGGTGCGCGTGCGGCGGTGCGGCCGAGGGTGCGCCGGGGCCGTCCAGGCGCTCGGCGACGTAGCCCGCCGCGTCGAGGAGGTCGCAGACCTCGGTCGCCGTGTCGTGGAGCTCGATCACGAGCGTCGGGCGGACGTCGGCGAGCAACGCGCTCGCGCCGCGGAGGACGTCGCCCTCGGAGCCCTCGACATCGAGCTTCACCACGTCGGGCGGTGGCGCGCCGGCCGCGAGCGCCGTGTCGAGCGTCGTCACGGGCACCCGGACGCGCGTGGTCCCCGCCACGTTCCCGCGCGCCGCGAGGTGCGAGGTGCTCGCGTCGCCCGTCACGAGCAGGTCCTCGGCGCCGACCGCTGCGCCGACCGCCTCCTCGCGCACCTCGACCTCGAGCCCCGACCGCAGCGCCGCCTCCCGCGCGTGCTCCGCCACCGCCGTGACGGGCTCCCAGGCCACCACGCGCCCCGTCGGCCCCACGAGCCGCGCGCCCAGCAACGCGAAGAAGCCGACGTTCGCCCCCACGTCCCACAGCGTCCCGCCCTCCGCCAGCGTCCGCCGCAGCGCCTCCTGCACGGGCACCTCGAGCTCCCCGCGCAGCAGCTGGCGGGTGTGGGCGTGGCCGGGCGGCAGCGCGCGCGCCGGAAACCGCAGGCCGAGTGCGAGCCCGCCCACGACGCCGACCTCCCCGCGCCGCAGCAGCGGCGCGAGCTGCCC
>JAOPZO010000286.1 GCA_025964065.1 Solirubrobacterales bacterium
TGCGGGCGCGGGCGGCCTCGAGCGCCAGGAAGCCGACGCCGCCGGCCGTCCCGAGCGCGCTCAGCGGCGTGGCGGCGGGGCTTCCAGGATCCACGGGACGTCCGGGCAGCGGGAGAGGACCCGCGCGTAGCGGGCCTCGTCCTTGCGGTAGAGGGAGACGTGCTGGCCGCGGCCGGCGCGGAGGGAGGAGACGTGGAGCTGGCGCAGCCGGGCACCGAACGCGTCGAGCAGGCGGTGGGCGACGTCCATGTCCTCCTCCACGGCGCCCGCGTGCGCGACGTCGAGGCAGAAGCCCGCGTCGGGGAGCGCGGCGAAGAGCGGCGCGAGGTGCTCCGGGAGCTGGCCCAGCGTCTTGCGCGGGTCCATGTTCTCGATGACGAGCCGCCGGCCGAGCGGGAGCCAGGCCTCCGGCTCGGTGATCTGGTCCGGGTGCACGACGACGGAGTCGACGATGGCGGGGAGGCGGTCGAGGAGCGCGACGAGCTGCGCCTCGGGGAGGCGCCGGCGCTTCGTGGGGCCGTGGACGGAGAGGTAGTGGAACGGCAGCCGCGGCGAGCCCTCGAGGAACGCGACGAGGCCGGGGAGCTCGTCCTCCCCGAGCGCGCTCAGCTCCGCGGCGAACGTCGAGACGCCGACGGCGCGCTCGACCATCCCGGTCCAGTCGCCGCGGGAGAAGTCCATGTAGCCCGTGGAGGCGCCGAGCGGGTGGTGCATCGCGAGGAGCGCCGAGCGCAGCGGCCGCGTCGGGGTCTGCAGCCGGCCGCCGAGGGCCAGCAGCGGGAACGCGGGCTGGAGGGCGGAGGGGAGACGGCGCGACACGCGCGGCCGACCCTACCCCGAAAGGGGTCAGACCCCCTTCGGGCCGGCGTCCGTGGGCGCTTCCGGCCTGCGCCCACGCCGATGCGTCGCCCGCCGGGGCGTTCCTGCGCACCTCCGCGCGTGGTCCTCCGCAGCGCGACGCACTTCCGTCACGCCACCGCCTGAAAGGGGTCAGGCCCCTTTCAGGCGTAAGAAGGCGACCGCGCTTACATGGCGTTGACCTGGCGGAGCTTCCCTGGGGGCATGCCTTTCACGTCCCGCTTCCTGCCGGGGGTCGCCGGCGGGGTCGTCGGCTCGGCTCTGTGCGTCGGCGCCCTCGCGATCGGCGGCGTCTTCGACGACGAGCCGCAGCACGTCGTCACCGCTGCGCCCGCCTCCGCGTCCGCTCCCGCCGTCCGCGCCACACCCGCCCCCGCGGGCTCCCTCGCCGCGCTCTACGAGAGGACGAGCACCTCGGTGGTCGAGGTCCGCGCGGAGGGTGGCGGCTCCGCCGACGCCGACTCCCCGTTCCCCGATCCCCGCGACGACGACGGCACCGCGACGGGCTCGGGCTTCGTCGTCGACGCCGACGGCACCATCGTCACGAACGCCCACGTCGTCGGCGAGTCGAAGGACGTCACCGTCCGCTTCGACGAGGACGACGAGCCCGTCCGCGCGCAGGTCCGCGGCACGGACCCCTCCACGGACATCGCCGTCCTGAAGATCGACCCGGAAGCCGCCGGCGGCCGCGTCCAGCCGCTCCCGCTCGCGAAGGAGGGCGACGTCAACGTGGGCGACACCGCGCTCGCGATCGGCAACCCGTTCGGCCTCGAGCGCACCGCGACCGCGGGCATCGTCTCGGCCACGGGCCGTCAGATCGAGGCGCCGAACGGCTTCTCCATCGCGGGCGCGATCCAGACCGACGCCCCGATCAACCCGGGCAACTCGGGCGGCCCGCTCCTCGACGGCGAGGGCCGCGTCCTCGGCGTGAACTCCCAGATCCTCACGGGCGGCGCCAACGGCAACGTCGGCATCGGCTTCGCCGTCCCCTCGACCACCGTCGCGGACGTCCTCCCGGAGCTCAAGGCCGGTCGCAGGATCACGCGCCCGTACCTCGGCGTGCAGTCCTCCGAGCGCCCGTCGGGCGCCGGTGCGCTCGTCGCCGACGTCGTCGAGGGCGGCCCGGGCGCGCGCGGCGGCCTGCGCGCCCGTGACGTCATCGTCCAGGTCGGCGACACCGAGGTCGCCCGCCCCGACGACGTCGCCGCGGCCATCGAGGGGCGCAAGCCGGGCGACGTCGTGCCCGTCACGGTGCTCCGCGGCGGCGAGCGCCGCACCCTGGACGTCCGGCTCGGGACGCGCCCGGCCACCGTACGATGAGGCTCGTGGACACCGAGACGACGGGGGGCGCACCCGCCGGCGCCCGGCAGCAGCTCGAGGAGGCCCTCTTCGAGGTCAAGCGGGTGATCGTGGGGCAGGACGCCATGCTCGAGCGCCTCATCGTGGCGCTCCTCACGGGCGGCCACGTACTGCTCGAGGGCGTGCCCGGCCTCGCCAAGACGCTGACGGTCAAGACGGTCGCCGAGGTCCTCGGCGGCTCGTTCCGTCGCGTGCAGTTCACTCCCGACCTCGTCCCCTCCGACCTCGTCGGCACCCGCGTCTACCGCCCCGACACGGGCCGCTTCGACGTCGAGCTCGGCCCCGTCTTCGGCAACGTCCTGCTCGCGGACGAGATCAACCGCGCGCCCGCGAAGGTCCAGGCCGCGCTCCTCGAGGTCATGCAGGAGCACCAGGTCACCATCGGCGGCGAGACCTTCAAGGTCCCCGAGCCGTACCTCGTGCTCGCCACGCAGAACCCCATCGAGTCCGAGGGCACCTACCCGCTCCCGGAGGCCCAGACGGACCGCTTCCTCTTCAAGCTCGTGGTGGGCTACCCGAGCCGCGAGGACGAGGCGACGGTCGTCGCGCGCTCCCTCGACGGCGGCGTCGCCGTCCGCGAGCTCCTGCAGCCCGAGGCGCTTCTGCGCCACCGCGCCGCCGCCGAGCAGGTCTTCGTCGACGGGGCGATCATCCGCTACGCCGTCGCCCTCGCCGACGCCACCCGGAACCCGGCCGCCCACGGGCTCCCGGAGCTCGCGGCCTACGTCGAGTTCGGCGCCTCCCCCCGCGGGCCGATCGGGCTCGTGCAGGCCGCCCGCGCGCTCGCGCTGCTCCGCGGCCGTGGCCACGTCGTCCCACAGGACGTCGCCGACCTGGCGCTCGACGTGCTCCGCCACCGCATCGTGCTCCGCTACGAGGCGCTCGCGGAGGACGTGACCGCCGACGAGGTCATCACCCGTGTCCTCGAGGCCGTCCGCATGCCGAGCCAGCCCATGCGGGACCGCATCCCCGCGTGAGGCCGCAGCACCCCTCCGCCGTC
>JAOPZO010000306.1 GCA_025964065.1 Solirubrobacterales bacterium
GCGCGCCGAACCTCATCGCGGTCGACGTCCACGCCCGGGGCGACCTGGTCGCGGTCGCGCGCGTGCTGAACGCGGCGGGCCGCGCCGGGCGCTGACGCAGCCCGGGCTGTGGCCGAACGCCACCCGGCGGACGCTCCCCGCCTCCGCCCCCCGGTCCTCGCCAGTCGTACAACTGGTCCAGCGGCGATCTTGGCCGCTCGTCCAAGGGGCTGTCGCTCCTGGTTGAGGAGAGTGGCGACCCATGAAGCTCGTGATCGGGATCGTCCGACCGGAGAGGGCGAACGACGTCCTCGAGGCCCTCTACCGCGCGGAGGTGCGGGGCGTCTCCCTTTCGCGCGTGCAGGGCCACGGCGGGGAGCTCGACCGGGTCGAGACCTACCGCGGCACCCGCGTGAAGATGGGGCTCGCGGACAAGGTCCGCTTCGAGGTCGCCGTCTCCGACGCGTTCGTGGATCCGACGATCGAGGCGCTCTGCGAGGGCGGCCGGACCGGCGAGGTCGGCGACGGCAAGATCTTCGTCGTCCCGCTGGAGCGCGTCGTGCGGATTCGGACCGGCGACGTCGACGACGGCGCCGTCACCCCGACCACGGAGGTCGTGTGATGCCCGCCGGGATCGACACGGGCGACACCGCCTGGATGCTCGCCGCCACCGCCCTCGTGCTGCTCATGACGCCGGCGCTCGGCCTCTTCTACGCCGGCCTCGTCCGCGAGAAGAACACCCTGAACACCTTCATGATGTGCCTCGCCGCGATCGCGATCGCGACGGTCTCGTGGGCGGCGATCGGCTACTCGCTCGCGTTCGACGAGGGCAACGGCTTCATCGGCGGCCTGGACCACGCGTTCATGCAGGGCGTGGACTTCGCGCCGCGCGAGGGGCAGACGATCCCGCACCTGCTGTTCTTCGCCTTCCAGGCGACGTTCTGCATCATCACCGTGGCGCTCGTCTCCGGCGCGGTGGTGGAGCGCATGCGGTTCGTGCCGTTCCTCGCCTTCGCGGCCCTCTGGTCGATCCTCGTGTACCCCGTGCTCGCGCACTGGGCCTTCGGCGGCGGCTGGCTCATGGCGCGCGGCGCGCTCGACTTCGCGGGCGGCATCCCGGTCGAGATGGGCTCGGGCTTCTCCGCCCTGGCCGCCGCGATCGTGGTCCGGGCCCGCAAGGACCACGGCCGCCAGGCGCTCCTCCCGCACAACGCGGTGTACGTCCTCGTCGGCGCCGGCCTGCTGTGGTTCGGCTGGTTCGGCTTCAACGGCGGCAGCGGCCTCGGCACCGGGAACGCCGGTGTCCTCGCGTTCGTCAACACGCTCCTCGCCCCCGCCTGCACCCTCGTGGTCTGGTTCGCGCTCGACCTCGTCCGCGGCCGCCAGGTCACCGCGATCGGCGCGGCCACGGCGATCATCGTGGGCGCGGTCGCGATCACCCCGGCGGGCGGCTATCTCAGCCCGGGCTGGGCCATGGCGCTCGGGGCCTTCGCCGCGTTCCCGTGCTACTTCGCGATCCTGTGGCGGCCGCGCACGCGCGTCGACGAGACGCTCGACGTCCTCGCCGCCCACGGCGTCGCGGGCTTCACCGGCATCCTCTTCCTCGGCGTCTTCGCGCAGGAGAAGTGGAACGGCGTCTCGGACGGCCTCGCCTACGGGAACGCGGACCAGTTCGTCGACCAGCTCCTGGCCGTACTCGCGACGCCGGCCTACGCGTTCGGCGTGACCTACGTGCTGCTCCGGCTCATCGCGCTCGTGACGCCGCTGCGCGGCAGCGAGCGCGAGGAGGCGCAGGGCATGGACATCGTGCACCACGGCGAGGAGGCGTACGCCTCGGGCGAGGGCGCGCTGCTCATCAAGTCGGAGGCGAAGCCGGCCGACCCCAAGCCGCGGGAGCGGGTGAAGGTCGGGGCCTGACCGGCGGCGCTCAGGCCCCGGTGACGGCGATCCGCGTGCCCGACGGGGGGTGCTCCAGCCGGGCCGCGGCGCTGCCGCCGCGCAGGAAGAGCTCGAGGAAGCGGCGCTCGCCGCCGGCGCGGCGCGGCCAGCCCGAGGAGCCCGGCGCGAGCGCGAGCTCCCCTTCCGCCACCGCGAACGTCCCGTCGGAGACGATCGCGGTCGTCGTCGCGCCGCCCACCCGGACGAGCACCCGCTCGCCGTTCGGCGCGGGCGGCTCCTCGAGCGTCGTCTTCAGGTTCCCGTAGCCGTCTGTGTACGCGACGACGCCTGGCGGGATCGCGGGCACGGCATCGGCGGGCAGGGCGCCGGCGACGACGCCCTCGTCGCCGCCGACGAGCCGGCCGACCGCGTCCGGCAGCACGTCGCGGGAGCGGAACTGCGACCCGCCGGCGGGCACGTCGAGGTACGCGAGGTCCTCGAGCTCGTCGCGGACGAAGGCGAGCGAGCAGCCCGAGTTCGGGCCGATGACGCGCGCGCCGTCCGCGGTCCGGCCGACCGTGAAGCGCTCCCCCTCGTTCTCCTCCCGGGGGTCGGTCTCGTCACGGCGGGGCGCGACGTTGTGGAAGACGACACGGTCCGGCGGCCCCGGGGTGAGCGCGAGCTGCGCGATGACGAATCCGGCGGCGAGCGTGTCGAACGGGCCGACGGGCGTCGCGACGACGCGTGCGTCCGGGACCGCCGCCGTCAGGCGCTGGGCGACCTCGGCGAACGCGAGGTCCCCGGCGGCGCCGTAGTCCGCGACGACGTGGATGAGCATGTGGCCCTCGTACCCGTCGCCGACGGGCCGCACCGCGCTCCGCTACGGCCGGGCGTCGCCCGAGGGGCGCGACCCGACGCCTCGTGGAGGGATCACCGCCACGGAGTCCCGCTGCGGCGCTCCGGCCTCGCCGGCGCGCGCCTCGACGTCCCCTCGCCCACGGCCGCCCACGTGCTCATGGTCGCGCTCGACGAGGCCGCGCCGCTGATCGCCCACGGGGAGATGGGTCGACGAGGCCGCCCCGGTCCTCGAGGCCCTGCTCGCGCTCCGAGCGCCCGGCCGCGACCGGACGACCCCGGCCGCGACTGGGCTAGACTGCGGCGCCTTGCCGTCGTAGCTCAGCTGGTAGAGCACTTCACTCGTAATGAAGGGGTCAGCGGTTCGAATCCGCTCGTCGGCTCCTCTCGATGTCCCTGCAAATCGGCTGAATCACGGCCTCGCAGGGAAGTCGCTTTCGCCCCATCTGGGGGCGTTTTGGGGTCCCAGGCGGGACCCCATCGGTTCTCCTCCTGACCTTTCAGGTCAATTCAGTGGGGGGCGTTTGGGCCGCTCGCGCGACCAAGTCATAGAGCGCGAGACGCCCGGAACCGCCCGCTGCACTCGCGTCACCGACGACTTGAGGAGCAGCGTGATGACGCAGATGAACCTGCCGTTCGGCCGCGACGAGGAGGACTCGAGCGGGCCGGCGTATCTGACGATCGCCGAGGCAGCCGCCCA